>CALVSP010000026.1 GCA_944359065.1 uncultured Bacilli bacterium | reverse complement strand
TTTAGTCCAGAACAAGAAAGGGAAATGCGAGAAAATTATATAAGGAGTGAAGCCGAAGAAAAGGGAATGAAAAAAGGTATTGTTGAAGGCAAAAAAGCAGGAATTTTAGAAGGACTATTACAAACAGCTAAAAATATGTTAGAAGCTGATATGAATATTGAAACAATATCAAAATTGACAGGATTATCAGTAAAAAAAATAAAAGATATGTTATTATAAACTATCTTTTTTTAGTTAAATATAGTATAATTTTAAAAGGTGATAGAAATGTTTGAAAACTTAGGAGATAGATTAACAAGTGTTGTAAATAAAATTAAAGGTTATGGAAAAATAACTGAAGAAAATATTAGCGAAATAACAAGAGAATTAAGATTAGCGTTACTTGAAGCGGATGTTAATTATCAAGTTGTAAAAGAATTTATTAATAATGTTAAAGAAAAATCTTTAGGTGAAGAAGTATCTAATAGTTTAAAACCTAGTGAATTATTTATTAAAATAGTAAAAGATGAATTAGTGGAATTATTAGGTGGTGAAAAAAAAGACTTAGTTACTAATAAAGATTTGAATATTTTAATGTTAGTAGGTTTACAAGGTAGTGGTAAAACTACAACAATTGGTAAATTAAGTTTATTATTAAGAAAAAAATATAATAAAAAACCTTTATTAGTGGCTTGTGATGTATATAGGCCTGCTGCGATTGACCAATTAAAACAAATAGGTAAAGAACTAAATATTGAAGTTTATGAAGAAGGCAAAAAAAATCCTCGTGAAATTGTAACTAATGCTATTAATTATGCCAAAGAAAATAACTTTAATTATATTTTAATAGATACTGCAGGTAGATTACATATTGATGAAGAATTAATGAATGAATTAAATGATATTAAAGAAATTGCTAAACCAGACGAAATATTATTAGTAGTAGATGCAATGACAGGTCAAGATGCTATTAATGTTATAACGGGCTTTAATGATAAGTTAGAACTAACTGGAGCTATTTTAACTAAATTAGATGGTGATACTAAAGGTGGTGTAGCATTATCGGTAAGACATTTAACTAATGTCCCAATTAAATTTATTGGTGTATCAGAAAAAATGGATGGATTAGAAGAATTTTATCCTGAAAGAATGGCAACACGTATTTTAGATATGGGTGACTTAATGGGAATGATTGAAAAAGCCGAAGATATTATGGATGAAGAAGCTATTGCATCAGCTAAAAAAATGCAAAAAGGTAATTTTGATTTAGAAGATTTTTTAGTTCAATTAAAACAAATAAAGAAACTAGGACCATTAGAAAATATTATAAAAATGTTACCAGGTGCTAAAAAAATGGGGTTAAATAATATTCAAATTAATCCTAAAGATATGTTACATATTGAAGCTATTATTTTATCGATGACTCCATATGAAAGAAAACACCCTGAAGTACTAAAAGCGAGTCGTAAACAACGAATTGCTAAAGGTAGTGGCAGAAGTGTTGAAGAAGTAAATAGATTATTAAAACAATTTGAACAAATGAAATTATTAATGAAACAATTTAAAAATGGTAATTTTAAAATGCCATTTTAAAAAATAGACACTGAATTAATCAGTGTCTATTTCGTATTCAATAATTTTTCCTGTAGTAGCATTTATTTCATAACTATATTCTTTATTATTTGCTTTAAATTCAATTTCATATTTATTATCATCTAATTCAATTTCATAATTAGTTATATTAGTAACATTAGCGTGATCTAAAGCGATTTGCTTAGCCTCTTCTTTACTAATTATAGGATTAGGTTCTTTATAATTATTATCAATAGAATATTTAATAATTTTACCAGTAGTAGCATTAATTTCATATTCATATTCTTTTTTATTTGCTTTAAATTCAATTTCATATTTATTATCATCTAATTCAATTTCATAATTAGTTATATTAGTAACATTAGCATGTTTTAAAGCAATTTGCTTTGCTTCATCTTTAGTTATTTTATCAGTTGTTGTATTATTTGAACTATTACTTGAATTATTATTTGAAATTTCGTTATTATCAATTTCATATTCAATTATATCGCCAGTTAAAGCATTAATTTCATAATCGTATTCTTTATTGTTTGCTTTAAATTCAATTTCATAAACCATAACATCATCAAAATCTAATTCAATTTTATAATTAGTTATATTAGTAACATTGGCATGTTTTAAAGCAATTTCTTTAGCTTTATCTTCACCGATATATGCTTTTTCACTTGCAGTGCCACTAGTATTTTCATCTTTTAAAATTAAATTTAATTCATTAATTGATAATGAAGATAATTGTTCAAAAGTTAATAAATTGTTATTAGCCATAATTTGTTTAATTATTTTAACTTTACCTAATGAAATATTATATTCTTTAGCTAAATCAGTTAATTCTTTTTCTTCATTAACAGTTTGACTAATAATTGATAAGTTTTCCATATCGATTTGATTTAAAATCTCTTGTCTTAAAGTTTCTGCTTTAGTATTATCATTGTTTTCAACTGATATTAAAATTGAATTAGCTAATTCATTAATGTAACCATTTTTAACCATCGAACCAATTAAGGCATTAACAGCAACATTGATATCACTACCTTTTAAGTCCATATTACTAATTATTTTTTTACCATCTTCATTGTTAGCAACAACTTCTAAAACTTTTTCTTTTTGATTAACTTTTAATTCGACACTTGGATTAACGTCGATTCCTACTTTTGAAACAACTTTATAATTATTGTTATAATATAACCCCCCTATAAATAATAAACATACGACACATAGTGTACTAATTGTAGCCATAATCGGCAATTTTCTTTTTTTCTCCATATAAACATATCCTTTCTTTTCTAAATTATTTAAATCGAACTTAGGAAGTTTAATATTATTTAAATTTTCATTAATTCTTTTTTCAATTTTATTCATTTTCTTCCTCCTTTGTAAGTTCTTTTAATTTTTTGATTGCTCGATGATATTTAGAGAGAGTAGTAGTTAATTTTAAATCTAAAATCTTAGCAATCTCATAAAATTTAAATCCATTCATTGCATGTAAAATAATAATGTTTCGTTCTTCAGTAGTTAAATTATTTAATAAATATTCAACTAATATTTTATCGTCGTGATTAGGTTTAGTAATAAACTCAAATTCATCGACATTAATTGTTTTTTTGTTGTTTCTTATTTTGGTGTAGGCAATATTTTTAGTAATAGTTAAAATCCAAGCCATCGGTTTGTTTTGGTTTTGATATTTGTAAGCATTGTGATAAATAGTAATAAAGACTTCTTGCATAACATCTAAAGCATCTTCGTTGTTTTTTAAAATACTAAGAGCAAAGCTATAAACATTATTATTAATTAAGTTATATAGTTCATTAAATGCTTCAATATCGTTCATTGCAATTCGTTCTAAGTAGTTATTAACTTCCATTTTTTTACTCCTCTCAATATAGTAACGATTATAAATACAATTTTATTGCATATTTTTTTAAATATATCATATTTTTTTTGAATAGTCAAAAATAGTATTGACAATTTATTTGTAATTGCATATAATTATATAGCGTGCTATATAATTGGAGATGATATAATGAATCAAGATATTGGCTTTTATTTCAAAAAAATTTTTCAGATAATGGAAAAGAATATGAATAAAAAGTTAGAAAAAATTGAATTAACTAATAGTCAAGCGAATATTTTAATTTATTTATACAATAATAAAGAAACAGTTAATCAAAGAGATATCGAAAAAAAATTTGAATTAACAAATCCAACCGTTAATGGTATTTTAAATAGATTAGAAAATAAAGATTTTATTATAAGGACTGTTAGTTTAAGAGATGCTAGAAATAAAGAGATTCATTTAACAGAAAAAAGTATTTTATTAATAAATGAAATGAAAAAAGAAGCGAGACAATTAGAAAAAGAATTAATAGCAGGTATACCAAAAGAGGAATTGAATACTTTTAAAGAAGTTTTAAAAAAAGTGTTTAATAATTTACAAGGAGGAATAAAATGAAACATGTTTTAAAAACTTTAAGAAAGTATAGTTTGCAAATAATTTTAGTCTTTATATTATTATTTATGCAAGCAATGTGTGATTTAAGTTTACCAAGTTATACTTCTGATATTGTTAATATTGGTATTCAACAAAGTGGAATCGAATCTTCAGTTCCTGATGTAATAAGTGAAAGTGAGTATAATAAATTATTATTATTTATGGATGAAAGTGATAAAGAAGTAATAAATAATAATTATACTTTAATTACTAAAAACGATAGTGAATATTTAGAAAAATATCCATTATTGAAAGATGAAAATTTATATATTTTAACTGGTGAAGATGATATTAAAGATATAATTACTTTACCAATTATAATGGTTTATAGTTTTTCAAATGGTAGTGAAATACCAATGGACATACCAGAAGGTATGAGTATTTATGATGTTTTAGAAAATATGACAGAAGAAGAACATCAACAATTTTTAAATGAAATAAAGCAAAACTATTCTAATGAAAAAGTAAGTTTATTAGAGCAAATGGCAACTGTTTATTTAAAAGATGAATATACCAAAATAGGTATTGATGTATCTAATTTACAGATGAGTTATATTGCTAAAACAGGACTTAAGATGGTTGGTCTTGCAATGGCAGCAATGGCTTTAACTATTGTAACAGCATTCTTATCAAGTCGAATTGCCGCATTTTTTAGTCGTGATTTAAGAAGTAAAGTAGTTAATAAAGTAATGACTTATTCTAATAAAGAATTTGAAAGTTTCTCAACAGCTTCTTTAATTACGAGAAGTACTAATGACATTCAACAAGTACAAATGTTGATCGTAATGCTACTTAGAATTGTTTTATTTGCTCCTATTATGGGAATTGGGGCTTTAACTAAAGTAAGCGGTAATGAAATGAGTTGGATTATTGGTCTTGCCGTATTAGTAATTATAAGTTTTGTAATTATATTATTTAGTATTGCTATGCCTAAATTTAATAAAGTTCAAAAATTAATCGATAAAGTTAATTTAGTAGCAAGAGAAATATTATCAGGTATACCAGTTATAAGAGCATTCGGTACTGAAAAACACGAAGAAGAAAGATTTGATAAGGCTAATAAAGATTTGATGAAAGTAAATTTATTTGTCAACCGAACAATGACTGTTATGATGCCAACAATGACTTTTATAATGAATGGTGTTAGTGTGTTAATCGTATGGATTGGGGCTAGTAAAATTGATGCTGGTACAATTCAAGTAGGAACTTTATTAGCATTTATTACTTATACAATGCAAATAATTATGTCATTTTTAATGATATCAATGGTTTCAATTATGGTACCTCGTGCTTTTGTTTCAATGGAAAGAATTGGGGAAGTGTTAGATAAAGATACTTCAATTAAACAAAAGGATAAATGTTTAAGATTTAATAATAATTTAAGAGGAACAGTTGAATTTAAAGATGTTTATTTTAGATATCCTGATGCGGAAGAAGATGTATTACAAAATATTAGTTTTAAAGTAACTAAAGGAACAACTACCGCATTTATCGGTTCGACTGGATCTGGTAAATCGACTTTAATCAATTTAATACCAAGATTTTTTGATGTTACAGGCGGTAAAATATTAATTGATGGTATCGACATAAGGGATGCTAATATTAAAGAATTAAGATCTAAAATTGGTTATGTACCACAAAAAGGAATTTTATTTAGTGGAACAATTTCTTCTAATATTGCTTTTGGTTTGCATAAAAAAGATGATGAAGTAATTAAAAAAGCGGCGAAGATAAGCCAAGCCGAAGAATTTATTAACGATAAAAAAGATAAATATGATAGTGCGATTTCACAAGGTGGTACCAATGTATCAGGTGGTCAAAGACAAAGATTAGCTATTGCAAGAGCAATCGCGATAGATCCTGAAATATATATTTTTGATGATAGTTTCTCAGCGTTAGATTATAAAACAGATGCTAAATTAAGAAAAGAGTTAAATAAAGTAACTAAAGATTCAACTATATTTATCGTTGCTCAAAGAATAAGTACAGTTATGAATGCTGATCAAATTATTGTTTTAGATAAAGGACATATTGTCGGTATTGGTAATCATAAAGAATTATTGAAAAACTGTGATATTTATAAAGAAATAGCTTACTCACAATTATCAAAGGAGGAGTTAGAAGATGAATAGAGGACCAGGTAGAGGCCCAGGCATCGGTAGTGTCGAAAGGGCTAAAGATTTTAAAGGAACATTAAAAAGATTAATAAAAAGTATGCGGAAATATAAAATTCAATTGATTGTAATTTTTATATTTGCTATTGCTAGTACGATCTTTTCTATCGTAGGACCAAAAATATTAGGCAATGCGACAACGGAAATTTTTAACGGTGTTATTAGTAAACTATCAGGAGGAACTGGTATTGATTTTACTAAGATATCTTCCATTTTAACGCTTTTAATCATTTTATATATTATTAGTGCATTATTTTCCTATGTGCAAGGATTTATAATGACTGGTATAAGTCAAAAATATACTTATCAATTAAGAAAAAGAGTATCAATGAAAATAAATAAACTACCAATGGCTTATTTTGATAAAAAAACTCATGGTGAAGTTTTATCTATTATTACTAATGATATTGATACGATGAGTCAAAGTTTAAATCAAAGTGCTACACAATTAATTACATCTATTACGACAATTATCGGTATATTAGTTATGATGTTATCGATAAATATTACAATGACTTTTGTTGCAATATTAATTTTGCCGATTGCTTCATTAATTACGATGTTTATTGTTAAGCATAGTCAAAAATATTTTGCTAAACAACAAGAATACTTAGGCCATGTTAATGGTAAAATTGAAGAAATGTTTTCTGGTCAAAATGTTATTAAAGTATTTAATGCTGAAGATAAAGTTTTAAAAGATTTTGAAAAGGATAATACTTATTTAAGTAATGTTGGTTGGAAGAGTCAATTTTTCTCTGGTATGATGCATCCGATTATGAATTTTATTGGTAATTTAGGTTATGTAGGAATTGCTATTTTAGGGGGATATTATGCAATATTAGGAAAAATTACTGTTGGTAATATTCAATCATTTATTTCTTATACTAAAAACTTTGCTAATCCAATTGCCCAAATTGCTCAAGTATCTAATATGATTCAATCGATGATTGCTGCTAGTGAAAGAGTATTTGAGTTTTTAGATGAAACAGAAGAAGAAAAAGTTTTAAATCCAATTAAGGCAGATAATATTTTAGGTAATGTTAAATTTAATCACGTTAAATTTGGTTATAATGATGATCAAATAATAATTAAAGATTTTAGTTCTAATATTAAAAAAGGTCAAAAGATTGCTATAGTAGGACCTACTGGAGCAGGTAAAACGACGATGGTTAAATTATTGATGCGTTTTTATAATGTTAATTCTGGTGAAATATTAATTGATGGTAAAAATATTAATGATTTTGAACGTAGTGATTTAAGACATATTTTTGGAATGGTTTTACAAGATACTTGGTTATTTTCAGGAACTATTATGGAAAACTTAAGATATGGTAAATTAGATGCTACGGATGACGAAGTAATCGAAGCAGCTAAAAAGGCTCATGTCCATCATTTTATTCAAACATTACCAGATTCATATAATATGGAATTAAATGAAGAAACAAATAACATTTCACAAGGACAAAAACAATTATTAACAATTGCCCGTGCTATTTTAGCTAATCCTAAAGTACTTATATTAGATGAAGCAACTAGTAGCGTTGATACAAGAACAGAAATATTAATTCAAAAAGCAATGGATGAATTAATGAAAGGTAGAACATCTTTCATAATAGCGCATCGATTATCAACTATTAGAGATGCTGATTTAATATTAGTTATGAATAATGGTGATATAGTAGAACAAGGAAATCACGAAGAATTATTAAAGAAAAAAGGATTCTATTATAATTTATATAATTCCCAATTTGAACAATAACACGTAGTTATTGTTTTTTTCACAAAATAATTATTGATAAATTATTAAAAATAAGATATAATGATTAATAGAATATGAGGGATGAAAATGAAAAAGACAGTTTTATTTTTAATGAATGGTTTTGGAATTGAGCAAGCAGGATCATATAATATATATAGTTCAAAATTAATGCCTAATTTAGATTCTTATACTAAAAATTATTTATTTACTTCAATAGAATCTAAAGCTTATGATTTAGCTAGTGGTTATAGAACTTTTAGTACTGCTTCAGAATTGCCACTTTCTTATTCTTTAATTGATAATTATTATACTAAATTTAATGAAAATAAAAATTTGAATTTTTATTTGAATAGTATAAGACCTGAAGGAAAAGTACAATTGTTTTGGTTTTACGAAAATGAAAAAAGTTTAGAACATATAAAAAATTTTTGGAATTGTATTAAAACAAAAAATACAAAAATTTTCTTACATTTAGTTTTAACGTCACATAATACTAATAACTACAAAGAAATAGAAAAAATAATAACAAAAATAAGTTATGATTTTAAAGATATAAAAATAGGAATTGTTGTTGGTATTAAATCATTACAAGTTAATAATTTAACGCCTTTTATGAATATGTTTCAAAATGAAGTTGGTGAAAAATGGAAAGAAGTTACTAAAAAAATTAGTTATTTAGTTTCATCAAAAACCCAACCTCAAGATGTAAAAGAATTTTACATGAATGAAGGATTTAAGTTTGATGTAAATGATAGTTTCTTTTTCTTTAATTATGAATTCTTTGATATGACTAAATTTATTTCTACAATTAGTAGTATAAATAATATTAAAGATTATTGTTCTTTATTTGAAATGAATGGAACAAAATATCCTATGTTTGCTTATCCTTCTTCAGGTGTTTCAATGGATGCATCACTTAAGAAAATCGGTGCTAAATCTTTAATATTGTTAAGTAGTGATAAAATAAAACAGGTTAATTATTATTGTAATGGATTACAAAATATTGTTTCTGATAATATTAACTTTACTAAAACTGACGATGGAATAAATCCTAATTATTTAAAAGCAGTAATTAGAGATTCAGACTATGATTTAATAATAATTAATTATCAAGTTGATAACATAACTACCGTTCCTGAATTAACAGAAAAATTAAGCAAGTTGGATGTCATGCTTAAATTTGTCCATGATTTATGTGTAGAAATGAAAATAAGTTTAGTAATATCTTCATTATATGGAATGCAAAAAGAAATTGCTGTAGATAATTTCGTTAAAGCCAATGTTGATTTTTCTTTAAAAGTACCATTTATTGTAATAGATCCAGTTTTTAATAAAGCAAATAATTTTTTAGGATTTGGTAATATTTATACTTTAGCAAATACGTTATATACTAATATTAATCCTAAAAATGATGGTGAAGTATTGATAAGGAAAAAAAGTTTTGTTACAAAAATGATTAAGAAATAGTTGACTAATTAACAAAAGTGTATTAAAATTAACTTATCGCTGCGATGACTAGGCTTGGAAACCTAAGAGCAATATGTTAATAAGTGATTCTATTAGAATAAATAAGGTGGAACCACGGTTATGCCGTCCTTATATCTTCTAATAGAATTTTATTTTGGAGAGGATTTTTATGATAGAGATACAGAATTTGAGAAGATTTTTATCTAATGATTTTGATAATGCTATTTTATCAATAAAACAAAAAAATGGCGAAATAACAACTCATTTAACATTAAGAGAAAAATCAAAGTTAGATGGAAATTATATTGATATATATAATGAAGATGTAAAATCATTGAGAAAAAAAAATTTAGAATTATGCAATTATATGTTAGAAAATTTTTTAAATAATCATATTATAATTGGTGTGAAATATTTTACATATAATCAATATCATCTTGATAAAAATTGTTTTGATATTATTACAACTAACGGAACTTTTACAATTGCTATAAAAGATATAGATATAAAAGATATATTTCCTGATTTTGTTAAAAAAGTTGAATTTGCAAAAAGAGAAGGAATAATAAAACAACTAAAAATTTCTGATACATATCGCAAATATATTTTTCTTACTTTATCTAGTAGTAAACAAGATATTTCAACCTTCTTAGGATATTCTACATATCATATATTATCGATCCCTACAAAAGATGAAATAAAAATACCTGATTATGAGAGAAAATTTACTATACGCTTAATTCAAGAATTTTTAAAAATGAATAATGTTACAGAAAATTGTTGTTATACTAGTGAATTAATGAAATTAGAAAATTTTATTGATGAAATAAAAGAAAAAAGAGGATTCTATTCTTTAGCTTCAAGAGAATATTCAATTAACAATTTGCGCTTTGAATTCTATAAAGATGAAAAAGCATTAATTCAACTAAAATTAATTATTGAAGCAATTAAAGGTTTAGAACAAGAATTTAAGTATCATAATTTTAGTGACGCCATTGCTGCTCCTGATAGGCAATTAGTCATGGAAAAATTCAATAGATATGGAGGAAGATAATATGAATAATTTAACAATGGAAAAATTAGTAAATTTATGCAAACAATATGGATTTATATTTCAAGGTAGCGAAATATATGGCGGTTTAGCTAATACTTGGGATTATGGACCTTTAGGCACTAGATTAAAAAATAATATTAAAGATGCGTGGCGAAAAAGATTCATTCAAGAACGAAAAAATAGTTATGAATTAGATGCTGATATTTTAATGCATCCAAGAGTTTGGGAAGCATCTGGTCATGTTAGTTCTTTTTCCGATCCTTTGCTTGATTGCAAAGAATGTAAAAGCAGACATCGTGCAGATAATTTAATTGAAGACTTTGATCCCAATGCTCATGCTGATGGTATGACACAAGAAGAAATGGTTAATTATATTAAAGAACATAAAGTTCCTTGCCCAAAATGTGGAAAATCAAATTTCACTGATATTAGACAATTTAATTTAATGTTCCAAACCTATCGAGGTGTTACCAATGATGCTAAATCAGTAGTATATTTAAGACCAGAAAATGCTCAAGGAGAATATGTAAACTTTTTGAATGTTCAAAGAAGTATGCGTGCTAAAATACCTTTTTCTATTGGACAAATAGGTAAAGCATTTAGAAATGAAATAACGCCAGGCAATTTTACTTTTAGAACAATTGAGTTTGAACAAATGGAATTTCAAACGTTTTGTAAAGAAGGAACAGATTCTGAATTTTATAATCATTTTAAAGAATATGGTAAAAAATTTTTTATAGATTTAGGACTAAAAGAAGAAGATTTGAGATTTCACGATCACGAGAAATTGGCGCATTATGCTAAGGAAGCCTGTGACATTGAATATAAATTTCCATTTGGTTGGGGTGAAATAAATGGTACTCATAATCGAACTGATTTTGATTTATCAAGACATCAAGAATATAGTGGTGAATCACAAACTTATTTAGATCCAGACACAAATGAAAAATATATTCCATATATTATTGAATCAACTTATGGATTAGATAGAACTTTTTTAGCTGTTATGTTTGCAGCTTATCACGAAGATACTTTAGAAGATGGTACAACTCGTGAAGTATTAAGTTTAAAACCATTCTTAGCCCCTTATAAAGTAGCAGTATTGCCATTAATTAAAAAATTACATTCTTCCAAGGCACAAGAAATCTATACTAATTTATCTAAGTATTTTATGGTTAATTATGATGAAACAGGTAATATTGGTAAAAGATATCGAAGAAATGATATTATAGGTACACCATTTTGCATAACTATAGATGATGAAACAATTAATAATAATACAGTTACATTAAGAGATAGAGATACGATGGAACAAATAACTATTAAATTAGGCGAAGTGGTAGACTATATTAATAAAAAACTAAATTTCTAAAATTTTAGTTTTTTTGTAAATTTTATAATAAAAAAATCAAAATATTCTTCACTTTTTAATTTTTTTATGATAGAATTAATATAGTATATGCAATGTATGCATCAAGGAGGAAAAAGGGTATGAATTTGAAAAAATGGTTTTCAACAGATGAAAATGATATATTAACAGATAGTTCAAATGATCAATATTATAATATTAAATCAAGTGAAGCAATAGCAGAAGATGGAAGTACAAAATTAGTTTTATTAGAGCCAAGAGCATTTTCAGAAGCACAACAAATTGCTGATCAATTAAAAAGTAGAAATACAGTTGTTGTTAATTTAAAAAGAGTAACTTCTGATCAGGCAAAAAGAATAGTAGATTTTTTAAGTGGAACTATATATGCTATTGGGGGCTCTTTACAAAAAGTAGGTGGTGGTATATTTTTATGTACACCTAATAATGTTAAAGTAAATGGTAAAATAACCGATGATAATGAAGGTAAAGAAATACACGATAATGGTGATATTAATATAGAGTGGTAAATATACTTATTTTGAGGTGAAGTTATGGAAAAGTTCAGCCGAGTATTAAGAGGTTATGATCCTGAAGAAGTAAATGACTTTCTTGATAAAGTAATAGCAAAAGTTGAAACTATGGTTAAAGAAATAGAAGAAAAAGATAAACAAATAAATGAATTAAAAAAATTAGAACAAGAGAATGCTAATTTGTCTAACAAAATTGCGCAATTTGAAAGAATGGAAGATAATTTGAAACGTGCAATTTTAATGGCTGAAAAAACTTCTGAACAAATTAAGTTGACAGCTTATCAAGAAAGAGATATAATAATTAGCGACGCGAAGAAAAATGCTAGTAGAATAGTAAATGAAGCATTATTAAAAGCGGAAAATGTTGAAAAAGATTCTGATATGTTAAGAAGGAATATGATAATCTTTAAAAAAAGATTAAAAGATGCTTTATCAACACAAGTAGAATTAATCGAAGACATTGAAAATATTGATTTATAACAGATGAAAAAGACGGTATATTTAATTTGTTTTATAGAGAGTTAGTGGTTGGTGGAAACTAATAAATAATAAATATACAAATCACTTTGGATGTTTTTTATGGATAAGATAAAAACGGTAACGCGTTATAGTTTTTAAGGTAGATTATTTCTATGAATTAAGGTGGTACCACGAGCAATTCGTCCTTTAGGATAAATTGCTCTTTTTTAATATATACTAGAAAGAAGGTAATAACTATGAAATTTGAAAAATTAGAAAAAGGTACAAATGAAGAATTAGATAATAAGTGTATAGAATACTGGGATGAAATTGATATTTTAAAACGTAGTATTGAAACTAGAGAAGGAAAAGAACTTTTTGTTTTTTATGATGGACCAGCTACAGCTAATGGTCATCCAGGATTACATCATATGCTAGCAAAATTCTTAAAAGATACTTTTTGTAAGTACAAGACTATGCAAGGTTACCAGGTTTATCGTAAAGTTGGATGGGATACACATGGATTACCAGTTGAATTACAAGTTGAAAAAGAATTAGGATTTAATGGTAAACAAGATATTGAAAAATATGGTATAAAAGAATTTAATCAAAAATGTCGTGAAAGTGTATGGAAAAATGAAAAATCGTTTTCAGATTTAACGAAAAAAATGGGGCAATTTATTGATTTGAAAAATCCTTATGTAACATATAATAATGATTATATTGAAACAGAATGGTGGATATTAAAAAAATTTTTTGAAGAAGGTTTGTTTTATGAAGGAAGTAAAATTTTACCTTACTGTCCACGTTGTGGAACTGGTTTAGCTTCTCATGAAGTTGCTCAAGGATATAAAGAAACATCAGTAAATACTGTATATGTTCCATTTAAATTAAAAAATGAAGAAAATACTTATTTTTTAGTTTGGACAACAACACCTTGGACTTTGGTTGCTAATGTCGCTTTATGTGTAAATCCTGATGAAGAATATATTAAATGTAATTCGCGTGGATATAATTTTATTGTGGCTACAGCTTTAGCAAAACAAGTTTTAGGTGAAGAATTTGAAATAATCGAAAAATATAAAGGTAAAGATTTAGAATTTATTGAATATGAACAACTTTTACCATTCTTTGAAGTTAATAAAAAAGCATTTTATGTAACTTGTGATCGTTATGTTACAATGACGGATGGTACTGGTATCGTCCATATAGCGCCAGCTTTTGGAGCAGATGATGCTTTAGTTGGAAAAAAATATAATTTACCTTATTTGAATCCAGTAGGTGAAGATGGTTGTTATTTAGATGGCCCTTGGAAAGGTAGATTAGTAATAGATTCAGATTTAGAAGTTGAAATAATTAAATATTTAGCTAGTGAAGATAAATTATTTAAAAAACAAAAAATGGTTCATGATTATCCACATTGTTGGAGATGTGGAACACCATTAATTTATTATTCAAAACCATCTTTTTATTTAGAAGTTACAAAAATAAAAGATAAAATAATTGCTGCTAATAATAAAGTTAATTGGCATCCAGATTATGTTGGTGAAAAAAGATTTGCTAATTGGTTAGAAAATATGAATGATTGGGCGATTTCTAGAACTAGATACTGGGGAACACCATTGCCACTTTGGCGTTGTGAATGTGGCCATGATATGATGATAGGTTCAAGACAAGAACTAAAAGATTTAGCTATTGAAAATATAGATTTATCAATTGATTTACATCGACCATTTGTTGATGATATTCATATTAAATGTCCAAAATGTGGTAAAACAATGCATCGTGTTTTGGATGTAATTGACTGTTGGTTTGATTCAGGCGCTATGCCTTTTGCACAATACCATTATCCATTTGAAAATCAAGATTTTTTTGAAAAACAATTTCCTGCTGATTTTATTTGTGAGGGAGTAGATCAAACCAGAGGTTGGTTTTATGTTTTACTTGTTATTTCTACATTCTTAAAAGGATGTAGTCCATATCGAAATGTACTAGTAAATGATTTAATTCAAGATGCTGAAGGTAAAAAAATGAGTAAATCAAGAGGTAATATTGTTGAACCGTTTACAACTATGAAAAAGTATGGTGCAGATGCAGTTAGATTTTATTTACCATATGTTTCACCAGTTTGGACTCCTTTAAAATTTGATGAAGAGGGATTAAAAGAAATATATTCCAAATATACATCAACATTTAAAAATGCATATTCATTCTTTGAAATGTATGCTAATGCAGATAATATTGATCCAAGAGAATATGATATTCCAGCTGCGAAAAGAGAATTAATTGATCGTTGGATGCTTTCAAAATTAAATAAATTAATTAAAAAAGTAACTTTGGCTTATGAAGAATATGATTTAAATAAAGTTGCTAGAATGATTATTCCATTTTTAAATGATGATTTATCTAATTGGTATATTAGAAGTAACCGAAGAAGGTTTTGGGATAGTGAATTATCAGAATCTAAGAAAGCTGTCTATTTGACAACATATGAAGTATTAGTTGCGTTATGTAAGTTATGTGCTCCGATAACTCCTTTCTTAACAGAAGAAATATATCGTAAATTAACTAATGAAGAATCAGTTCATTTAGCTGAATTCCCTAAAGCCAATACGAAATTAATTGATGAAAAAATAGAAGAACAAATGGACTTAGTAAGAGATATTTGTTCATTAGGAAGATTTGCGCGTGAAGAAGCGAATATTAAGGTAAGACAACCTATTTCACATTTGATTTTATCTAAAAATGATAAAAAAATTATCGGTAATTTAACTTATGTGATAGAAGAAGAATTAAATGTTAAAGAAATAATATTTAAAGAAGATATGAGTGAATATCTAGATTATATTGTTAAACCTAATTTTAAAGTTTTAGGTAAAACATTAGGCCCTAAAGTAAAAGAATTACAAGAAAAATTAACTAAATTATCAAGTAAAGATATTAATGAATTGCAAAATAATGGATTAACTATTAAATTAGGTGATGAAGAATTTAAATTAACTAATGAGATGGTATTAATATCTTTAAAACAAAAAGATGGTTATGCATCAAGTAGTAATAATAAGACTTGTGTTGTATTAAATACAGAGTTAAATGAAGATTTAATATTAGAAGGTTTAGCTCGTGAATTTGTTCGTAAAACACAAAGTTTAAGAAAAGAAGCCGATTTTGTTATAACTGATCATATTAAAGTTATCTATAATGGTAGTGAGAAAATTAATAAAATGTTAGATACATATTATGATTATGTTATGGGCGAAGTTTTAGGTGATGAATTAATTAAAGATGAAACTTTAAAATTTGATGATAAATTAAATGATGAAGATGTTGTAATTAAAGTAGAAAAGAATTAGTTCTTTTCTTTTCTTTTATGTTAAAATTGACAAAATAATTAAATTTAATATAATTATATCAAGGAGGCGATTTTTTTGAACTTACGTATAGGACAAGATGTTATATCATCATTAAATTTTATAATGTCATCAATTCCAGATGATTTAACAGATTTAGAAAAAGTTCGTTATATTTATATAAATTTGGGAAAAATATTTTGCTATGATTATCGGATAATACTTGATGAAAGTGTAGTGAATGAAAAAATTGATTATGAAGGTAATGAAATTGGACGCTATAAAACTTGTTATCAAATAAGTGAAATTCTTTCTACTTTTATAAATGGATTAATTCCAACTTGCAAAGCTAAAGTTATTGAAAGAACTATACCAGGTAGAAGATTTAATAATGAACATGTGGCAACTGAAGTGGAATTTAAAGATGGTTTAAAAATAATACTTGATTTAACGCTTGACTTAGCTAATATTCAAGGTGGTTTGAAAACTAAAGAATTTGGTTATTCATCTAATAGTAAAAACGAGTATGATATTATTTCGTTAAGAGAATGTGCTGAAATGGATAAAAAGTTAGGATTTATAACAGAAAAATATACTGATGATTATATTGATGAATTTTTAGATTCAATAAATAATTTTGACTTTAAAGATAAAACACCAATTGAAAAATTAGAATATAAAATTTTAAAAGCTAAAGAATTATTTGCTAAAGATTTTAAAGGTGCTCACGAAGCTACAAGATATATTTATATTTTATTAAATAAAATTTTATCACCACAGGAATTAAGTTGTCTTAAACAATATAATTTATCATATAACAATTCTAATGAATTTAATTTAATGTCAATTTATTCGTTTGATGATTATGGATTATATTATAGTTTTTCAAATGAATTAGGTTTTATTAAAGTTAATTCTACAATTATATCAAATTTATTAAAAAATGGTTGGAAAACTAATAGCAAATCTATTCAAGAAATATTTGATAAACAAGAACAAGACAAAAGTAATATCCAAAAATGATAAAATTATTAAGTACATATTAAAGATGAAGTAGAAAAGGTATAAGATTAATTTCTTATATTTTTTTAGATGTATTAAAATCGACAATTGACACACAAACATTTGTATGATATAATATGTTTGTAGGAGTTTAGAAGGAGGAATATGAAGCAAGATAAAACATATTTAATTAATAAAATATTTAATAACGAAAATATTAGAACAGTTTGGAATAAAGATTCCGAAAAATATTATATCAGTGTGGTTGATATTGTAGGTATTTTATCAGAAAGTAAAGATGGAAGAAAATACTGGAATAAATTAAAACAAAGATTAAAAGAAGAAGGAAATGAAACGGTGACAAATTGTCACCAGTTGAAATTGAAAGCCCAAGATGGTAAATATCGTTTGACTGATGTCGTAGACATCGAAGGAATGTTTAGAATAATCGAATCAATACCAAGTAAAAATGCCGAACCAGTGAAACTTTGGTTAGCTAAATTAGGTAGTGAAAGAATTGATGAAGTATTTGATCCTTCACTTGGTATTCAAAGATTAATAGATTTGTATCGTTCTAAAGGATACGATGAATTATATATAGCTAAGCGAATAAAAGGAATTCAACAAAGAAAAAGTTTAACTGATGTATGGAAAGAAAATGGAATTACTGAAAACAATGAATATGGAATTTTAACAAATGAAATATATAAAAGTTGGTCAGGTATGACAGCTAAAGAGTATAAAGAATATAAAGTCTTAAGAAAAGAATCTTTAAGGGATAATATGGATAGTATCGAAGTAACATTGGCTGATTTAGGTGAAGAGGCAACTAAACGATTAGCGGCAAAACAGAAACCTCAAGGATTAAAAAACAATATTAAAGTAGCTAAAATAGGTGGTAATGTAGCTAAAGTTGCTCGTGATGAATTAGAGAAACAATTAGGAGAAACTGTTATATCTAAAGATAATTATTTAAGTTATCAATATAAAGATGAAAAATTAATCGAAAATAAATAATTTATATGGTACAATAGTAATAGGTGTTTAAATATGAAAGTAGTAAAATATTTATTAATTTTAATAATATTATTTATAGTTGGGGTATTAGGCATTAATTATTATGTCGTATTAACTAATGAAGATAAAATAATAACAATCGAAGATGCTAAACAATTAGAAGATGTTGATTGTATTTTAGTTTTAGGTTCAGGTGTTTTAGATAATAAACCAAGACCTATGTTAGAAGATAGAATTTTAACTGGTATTGAATTATATAATAATAATGTATCTAAAAAAATAATTATGAGTGGCGATCATATGCAAGATGATTATGATGAAGTAAATGTCATGAAGACATATGCGATTAATGAAGGAGTACCATCAAATGATATATTTATGGATCACGCTGGTATATCGACATATGATAGTTTATATCGAGCTAAAGAAATATTTGAAGTAAAAAAAGTAATTATTGTAACTCAAAAATATCATTTATATCGAGCATTATATATTGCTAAAAGTTTAGGAATAGAAGCGTATGGGGTTAGTTCTAATCTAAGAGATTATCCAGGACAATTTAAAAGAGAAATAAGAGAAATATTAGCTCGTGATAAAGATTTTGTTAAAGCATTATTAAAACCTAATTCTACTTATGGTGGCGAAGTTATTCCCGTTAGTGGTGACGGTGATGTTACAAATGATAAAAACTGATGAATTAACATCAGTTTTTTGAATTAATTATTAAAGTAGTATTATTTTTAAAATCAATTTTTTTAATAAAATTCATAAAATCTTTGTAGTTTAAATTTTTAATATCATTATATTTACTATCATTAAATTTACCATATCTTATAATATCACTTGTTATATTACTATTTAAACTAAAGATATTTTCAGTCATATAAAT
>CALVSP010000025.1 GCA_944359065.1 uncultured Bacilli bacterium | reverse complement strand
TAAATGAAAAAGCAACAAGTGGCGAATATGTATTGTTTGCAGGAAGAAAATATCGTGTAGTAGATAAAGATAGTAATGGCAATACAAAATTAATACTAGATGGATACTATGAGGAACCATCTGGAACAATATATACTATGTCATATGGTTCAAATAATACATTTTCAACAACAACAGGAATAGGACAAAAATTAAATGGAGATGTATTAAATTGGTTGGTACAAGAAAGTGATACAACCAATAGAAACAAATTAGTAAATAATTATACTTGGTATCAAAATAATTTTGATTATGGTCAAAGTTACACAATATCACTAAATGAAGAAAATCCAACAAGAAGTATACAAGCAACAGTTGGATTAATAAGAATAGGAGAAATGTTATCAAGTCAAAGTAGTAGTATATTTACTAAAGGTTATACAACTACGAGTAGATATAATAATGCAAATTATTATTGGACAATAACACCATTTCCAATTAGTTCTAGCGCTTGGTGCGTGAGCTTCGATGGTCGCGCCAGCGGCGATGATGTGTCCAGCGCGGGTGGCCTTCGTGCAGTTATAGTTGTTAACTCTGATGTCACCATTGCCGGAGGTAATGGTACTTGGTCAAGTCCATATGAAATATAAAAAGAAGATATGAAAAAAATAAGTATAAACGAAGTAAAGACACACCTTGCCGAAGAAAATGGCAAGGTGAGACTTAAATCTAGTTTAAATACTAGATTTTTTTTGATATATATGATAAACTATTTGAGTTGGTGGTTTTATGTTAAAAGTTAATAATTTAAGTTTAAGATTTAATACGAGAACTTTATTTGAAAATGTAAATTTAGAATTTAATGGTGATAATTGTTATGGTATAATAGGGGCTAATGGAGCAGGTAAATCAACATTTTTAAAAATATTATCTGGTAGTATTGAATCAACAACTGGTGAAGTAATAATTGGTAAAGGTGAAAGAATATCTGTTTTAAAACAAAATCATAATGAATTTGATGATATGACAGTTATTGATGTAGTTATTATGGGTAATAGTAAATTATATCAAATAATGAAAGAAAAAGAAGAATTATACATGAAAGAAGATTTCACTAATGAAGATGGAATGAGAGCAGGTATTTTAGAAGAAGAGTTTGCTAGTTTAAATGGATGGCAAGCAGAAAGTGATGCAGCTATATTATTAAATAATTTGGGTATTGATAATAGTAAGCATAATTTATTAATGAAAGAATTAAAAGATAGTGAAAAAGTAAAAGTGTTATTAGCTAGTGCTTTATTTGGTGAACCTGATATCTTATTATTAGATGAACCTACTAATGGCTTAGATACTAAAAGTATAATGTGGTTAGAAGAATTTTTAATTAATTTTAAAAATACGGTTTTGGTTGTATCGCATGATCGACACTTTTTAAATAAAGTATGTACGCATATGTTAGATATTGATTATAATAAAATTACTTTATTTGTTGGTAATTATGATTTTTGGTATCAATCTAGTCAATTGATTCAAAAACAAATGAAAGAATCTAATAAGAAAAAAGAAGAAAAAATTAAAGAATTAGAAGATTTTATTAGAAGGTTTTCAGCTAATGCTTCTAAATCTAAACAAGCAACTTCTAGAAAAAAATCATTAGAAAAAATTGTTTTAGATGAAATTAAACCTTCTAGTAGAAAGTATCCTTATATTAATTTTGATTTTGATAAAAATGTGGGTAAAGAAGTTATTACTTTAGAAAATATTAATTATAAAGATATTATTAAAAATTTAAATTTAACGATTAGACCAGATGATAAAATAGCTTTAATAGGGACTAATGAGATTGCGAAAACCATATTACTAGATATTATAAGTGGTAATATAGAACCTGATAGTGGAACTATTAAAATAGGTGGTAATGTAAAAATAAGTTATTTTAAAAAGAATCATGATGAATATTTTAATAATGATTTAAATATGGTTGATTGGTTAAAACAATATAGTGAAAATAAAGATGATAGTTATATAAGAGGATTTTTAGGGAGAATGTTATTTTCTGGTGAAGAAGTTTTAAAGAAAGTTAAGGTTTTATCTGGTGGAGAAAAAGTTAGATGTATGTTTAGTAAAATGATGTTGGAAAAATCTAATGTATTATTATTTAATGAACCAACGAATCATTTAGATATTGAATCCATTACTTCTTTAAATGAAGGATTAAAGAAATTTATGGGAGTTATTATATTTTCTAGTTTTGATCAAGAATTAATTGAAACCGTAAGTAATAGATTAATTGAAATAAAAAAAGATGGAACTTATAAAGATAAACAAATACCTTATCAAGAATATATTGAAAAATATGGAATAGGAGAATAATTACGCAAACAATTGAAGCAAGAAGTTTAAGATTACATAATTTAGATTTAATAAGTCAAATAAATAATAAATCAGATGTTTATACAGATTATAAATTAGTTTATAAAATATATAGAAAAGATAAAATAGATTTTAGAATAAAGAGTTTAAAAATAGATGTTTTATCAGCTATTTCGATGAAGGGATTAATTTTACCTAAACAAAAGATATTAGGTGGCAATGTTATTGGTTATGTAATGGATTATGTTGATGGTAAGCATATTCCTAAATTAAATTTATCAAAAGAAGATATTATTATATTATTTAAAAAAATTTCAAATTTATTAAAATATTACCACAAACATGGAATAATATTAGCTGATATAAATATGTATAATATATTAGTTAAATCTTTAGATGAAATATATTTTTGTGATGTTGATAGTTGTAAAATTTGTGATTTACCACATGAAAATATTCCTTTTCTTACAGCTCATTTTTTAAGTCAACTAAAAATAAAAAATATGCCAATTGATGAAAAATTCGATAATTTATCGCTATATTTATTATTTTTATATGTTATATTTGATAAGAAAAATATATTGTTGATTTCAGAAAAAGAATTAGATAAAAAAATTGAAGAAAATGGGATAGAAAGTCAAAGAGATTTTATAAAGAATTTAAAACATAATTATGGTTCAATCCCTTATTTAGAGGAACTATTATAATGGAAAGATTAATAGATTATTTAAAAAAATATAAAAATTATAAAACATTATTAAAAAATGGTAGTGTTTTAGTCGATAGGAAAGTAGTTACAAAATATGATTATATTTTAAAAGGTAATGAAGCTATAACTATCAACAAATATAATAAATCAAAAGATATTAAAATTATTTATGAGGATAAAGATATTATAGTAGTGGATAAGCCATACAATTTATTAACTATATCCAATGGTAAAGGAATTTCATTATACAATTTAGTAAGTGAATATGTTAAAAAAAATAATAAAAAAAATAAAATATTTATTGTTCATAGATTGGATAAAGATACATCAGGTTTAGTGGTGTTCGCTAAAAATATTAAAATTAAAAATTATTTACAAAATAATTGGGATAAAGTTGAAAGAAGATATAAAGCTATCGTAATTGGAATTACTAAAGATAATGATATATTAAAAAATTATTTAAAAGAAAATAAAAATCATTATGTTTATGTGTCAAATAGTGGTGATTTGGCTATTACAATTTATAAAAAAATAAAAGAGATAAATAATAATTCTTTATTAGATATTAATATAAAAACAGGTAAAAAGAATCAAATAAGGGTACAATTAAGTAATATTGGTCATCCTATTTTAGGTGATAAAAAATATGGAAATAGTAAATACAAAAGATTATGTTTGCATGCTTATAAATTAGTTTTATTTGATAAGGAATTTATAAGTGAAATAGATTTTTAAGGAGGTATTATGTTTGATTATTTAGATACTAGTTTTGTAATTGCCAGTATTATGTATACAAAAAATAAACATTACCAAGAGGAATTTGCAACTTTAAAAGAAGTTAATGTTGTTAAAAACATATTGCAACAAAGATTTAATAAAGAAAAATTAAATATTATCATTAATGATGAAGTTGATTTTACTTATTTTAAATATATTGATGGTGTTATACTAAAAAATGATGTGCCACTTTCTGGTATAGTAAATAGATATAAAGGACATTGTTATTCAATTGAATGTTTGAAAAATTTATGGGACGATAATTTTATCTTTGAAATTTTAGAAAATATGAGAAATGGTTTTGAATCAAAATCATTAGAAATAATAATTAGTAAAGTGTTAGATAATCCAAGTTTATTTTATAAAAAAGTAGCACATGAATTATCAAAGGAAGAATATGATTTTATCAAAAGTAAAATTGAAAAAAGTTGTTCAAATTGTTTAAATAATTGTAGCGAAAGTACTTTATGCGGTAATTGGCAAAATGATGAATTAGTTGGTAAGAAAAAAGTTTTAACAAAATTTTCTACATTCTAATGAATGATAATTTTTAATTATATAATTTACATTTTCCTCATTTTTTGATAAAATTGTATATGTAGTAAAAAAGAAGGTGTGATATGACATATTTAGATTATTCTGCTACAACACCTGTAAATGAAGACGTGTTAAATACATTTGTAGAAGTTAGCAGAAAATATATTGGTAATCCTAATTCTTTACATAGATTAGGGGTAGAAGCTAATGAAATTATTAAAGCTTCTACAAAACAAATCAGTAATTTATTAAATATAAAAGAAAGTGAAATAATATATACAAGTGGTTCATCAGAAACTAATAATATGGTAATTAAGGGAATCGCTTTAAAATATCAAAATAGAGGTAAACATATTATTACAACTGAATTTGAACATTCTTCGATATACGGACCTTTAACTTATTTACAAAAGCAAGGATTTAAAGTTGATTTTGTTAAGACTAATGAAAAAGGAATCGTTGATTTAGATGATCTAAAAAAATTATTAACTGATGATACTATTTTAGTAAGTGTTGGTTATATTAATAGTGAGATAGGAATTAGACAGCCAATTGAAGAAATAGGAAAAATATTAAAAAATTATAATAAATGTTTTTTTCATGTTGATATGACACAAGCATTAGGTAAAATTAAAATAGATTTAACTAACGTTGATTTAGCTAGTTTTGCTTCCCATAAAATATATGGTATAAAAGGTATTGGTATGTTATATAAAAAAGATAATATATCATTAGAGCCATTAATTCATGGTGGAAAGAGTACAACAGTTTATCGTAGTGGTACTCCAACTCCTGCTTTGATAGCATCATTAGCCAAAGCGATGAGATTAGCTCTAACCGACTTAGATAAACATTATGAATATGTAACTAAATTAAATAATAAGTTAAAAGAGGCCTTATTAAAATATGATAATGTATTTATAAATAGCAATGAATATTCAATACCTTATGTTTTGAATGTAAGTGTTGTTGGTATTAAACCAGAGACAATGCTACACGCTTTAGAAAAATACGATATATATATTTCAACGCAAACTGCTTGTTCAACTGGTACAATGTCTAAATCAGTTTATGCATTGACAAAAGATGAAAAAAGAGCTAAATCAAGTATTAGAATTAGTTTATCGTACTTAACTAAAGAAAGTGAAATAGATTATTTTTTAGAAAAATTTGATGTTTGTTATAAGGAGTTAATATGAGAGTAGATAAAAATAATTATTATTTAGATATTGCTGAATCAGTATTAGAAAGATCAACTTGTGCAAGAAGAGCTTTTGGTGCTGTTATTGTCAACAATGATGAAATTATTTCAACGGGTTATAATGGTGCGCCAAGAGGAAGAAAAAATTGTGATGACTTAGGTTATTGTATGAGAGAAAAATTAAATATTCCTCGTGGTGAAAGGTATGAAATGTGTCGTAGTGTCCATGCTGAACAAAATGCGATTATAAGTGCCGCTAGAAAAGATATTATTGGGGCTACCCTTTATTTAGTCGGTAGAGAAGTAGGAAAGAATAAATATGTTGAAAATGCAATGCCTTGTATGTTTTGTAAAAGGTTTATAATCAATGCAGGAATAAAAAAAATAGTTTTAAGAAAAAATAAAGAAGAATATACAGAAGTTTTAGTTGAAGATTTTATAACTAATGATGATAGTTTAGAAGGGGTGTTCGGTTATTAAACTAATAAGAATAAGTGCCGTATGGTGTCCTGCTTGTTTGATTATGCGTCCTAGAATGCAGGAAATAGAAAAAAAATTTCCTAATTTTGAACATATTGAATATGATTTTGATTTAGATGAAGAAATAATTGCTAAATATAATGTAGGAGAAGTTTTACCTGTATTTATTTTACTGGATGGTGATACAGAAGTTACAAGGTTAGTTGGCGAAAAAACAGTTGCTGAAATTGAAAATAAATTGAGGTGTTTTGAATGAAGAAAGTAGCATTTTTAATTTTCTTATTACTATTTATTCCCAAAGTAAATGCTTTAGATATTCATTTGTTTTATTCTGAATTGTGCAGTACTTGTGAAGAAGAAATAGAATTTTTAGAAGAGTATAAAAAAGAAGCTGATATTAATATAATTTATTATGAAACAACTAAAAATAAAGAAAATGATGAGTTGCTAAGTAAAGTAAGAAAAGCTTTAAATAATAATGATAAAACTGTGCCATATACAGTAATTGGGACAACTGGCATGACAGGATTTAATGAAACAGTAAAAAATCAAATTAAATCGGCATATGAATTTTATACTTATGAATTTGTCGATATAGTTGATGTGATTCAAAATGATTTGGATGTTGAATATGAAATAATTCCGCCAGAAGGTCAATATAATCTTCCAATATTAGGAGATGTTGATCCAGAAGATGTGTCATTACCTTTAGTATCTATTATAATCGGTTTTATTGATGGCTTTAATCCTTGTGCAATGTGGGTATTACTATTTTTATTATCGATCATTGTAACGATGAAAGATAGAAAAAAAATGTGGATTATTGGCTTAACATTTTTAATAACTTCAGCAGTAGTTTATCTAGCTTTTATGTTAGCGTGGTTACAAATTGCTATAACTTTATCTGAAATTGTTTGGGTAAGATTTATAATTGCCTTGATTGCTTTATTAGGTGGTGCAATTAATTTAACTAGTTATTATAAGGAAAGAAAGAAAGATAATGGTTGTGCTGTTGTAGATAAAGAACAAAGAAAATCGATTTCTAAAAGAATACACAAAATTGTTAAGCAAATCGATAACAAGAAAACTTTTTATTTAGCAATTTTAGGTGTTATGGGATTAGCAGTTTCTGTTAATTTAGTAGAATTAGCTTGTTCTTCTGGATTACCTCTAATCTTTACGCAAATACTTGCTATTAATAATTTAAATGGTTTACAGTATTTAATTTATATTTTAATTTATATATTATTTTTCTTAATCGATGATATAATTGTATTTGCTATTGCAATGAAAACATTAAAATTAACAGGTATTTCGACTAAATATAATAAATTATCACATTTAATAGGTGGTATATTGATGTTACTGATTGGTATTTTGATGATTTTCAAACCAGAATGGTTGATGTTTAATTTTTAAACATCTTTTTTTGTGGTATAATGTATTAGGTGGTTTTATGAATTATCAATTGGAATTAGAAAAAATAATAAATAATTTAGATAGTAAAAAGAAATTATTATTACATAGCTGTTGTGCTCCTTGTAGCAGTTATGTAATAACTTATTTAAAAGATTATTTTGATATAACTATTCTTTATTATAATCCTAATATCGAACCATTTGAAGAATATTCTAAAAGAAAAGAAGAACAAATTAAATTATGCAATATATTTAATATAAAAGTATTAGATTGTGATTATGATAACGATATATTTCATCAAACAGTATTAGGATTAGAAGATTGTAAAGAAGGCGGTAATAGATGTTTTAAATGTTATGAATTAAGGTTAGAAAAAACAGCTTCTTTAGCTTCTGGTTATGATTACTTTGGAACAACCTTAACGGTAAGCCCTTTTAAAAATAGTAATAAATTAAATGAAATAGGTTTAAATTTAGAAAAAAAATATAATGTAAAATTTTTAGTAAGTGATTTTAAGAAAAAAGAAGGGTATAAAAAAAGTATTTTATTATCTAAAGAATATAATTTATATCGGCAAGATTTTTGTGGTTGCATATATAGTAAAAGAGATAAAATATTAGATTAAAACATATACTTATTTTAGTAAATGTGTTAAAATTAAGAAGGTGATTATTAATGATAGATATAATAGTATTAGGAATTATTCAAGGAATAGCCGAGTTTTTACCAATATCATCATCAGCTCATTTAATTATATTTAGAGATATATTTGGTATTGGT
Source organism: uncultured Bacilli bacterium (assembly GCA_944359065.1). Taxonomy (GTDB): domain Bacteria; phylum Bacillota_I; class Bacilli_A; order RF39; family UBA660; genus Faecisoma. Next base: position 11,235 of record CALVSP010000025.1, on the reverse strand, counting down.
ACTAATATTGGTTCTGAAATAGAACTTGCTTTCGATTTAGCTTTGCATTTTGGAACATTACTTGCAATTATTATTTATTTTTTTAATGATTTATTTCAAATTTTATTAGATGGAGTAACTAAAGGAATTAAAACAAAAAATGGTAGATTATTTTGGTATTTGATAATAGCAACAATTCCAGCAGGGATAGTTGGAGTGTTATTTGAAGATATATTTGATACCTTTTTTAGAAAACAATTATGGTTAATAGCAATTGCTTTAATAGTTATGGGAATTATAATTTATTTAGTAGATAAAAAATCTAAAATTAAATTTAATATAAAAGAAATGAAATGGTATCAAGCATTTATCGTTGGATGTGCGCAAGTATTTGCCTTAATACCTGGTTTCTCAAGAAGCGGTACAACGATTACAGCTAGTCGAGCTTTAGGGTTAGATAGAGAAGATAGTGCGAAATTTTCATTTTATTTATCGGTTCCAGTTGTAGCAGGAGCAACTTTATTAACACTTATAAAAGAAGATACTTTAACTATAATTAGTGAAAATTTAATGATTTTCGGAACTGGTATATTAATATCTTTTATAACTGGCTTGTTATGTATTTCATTTTTGTTAAAGTATATTAAAAATAATGATTTTAAAGTTTTTATGATATATCGTATTATTTTAGGTATTTTAGTTTTATCCATGTTATGGCAACTTTAGTTGCTTTTTTTAATAAAAAAATTAAGGTATAATCCTTAATTTGCTTTATTTATTAAATCATTTAATGTTTGCGGTTGTTTTATTTCTTGAGTGCTTTGATTCAAATTAGGTTGTATAGATTGTTGAACGTTTTGATTTAAATTAGGTTGAGTAGGTTGCTGAACACTTTGATTTAAACTAGGTTGAGTAGGTTGCTGAACACTTTGATTTAAACTAGGTTGAGTAGGTTGCTGAACATTTTGATTTAAACTAGATTGAGTAGGCTGTTGAACGACTTCTCGTGTTAAAGCTGTGTTATTTAATGCACTTTTTAATCCATAAGCTTTAGAACCTTTTTCGTCATCTTCTAATTCGATTAGTTTTAATACTTCCTCAACTGTGGTTAATCCCATCAATACTTTTTCTAATCCGTCCTCTAATAAAGTATTTACATCTGATTTGTATACTAATTCTCTTAATTTATCTTTTCGTATGCCTTCACTTATAGCATCTCTTATCTCTTGGTTAAATAAAAGAACTTCATGAATTGCAATTCTTCCGGAATAACCATTTCCACATTGCTCGCATCCTTCAGTTGTATATATTTCATCAACATCTTTATTTAAAACTTCTTTAAATAATTCTTTCTCGTATTCGTTAGTTTTTCTTAATTTTTTACAATTAGGACATAATTTACGAGCTAATACTTGTGAAATTATACCTTCTAATGAGCTAGCAAGTAAATATCTTTCAACTCCCATATCAAGTAAACGCTCAATAGTATTTAAAGAATTGTTAGTATGGATAGTTGATAAAACTAAGTGACCTGTAATCGATGCACGGACAGCGATTTTAGCAGTTTCAGTATCACGAATTTCCCCAATCATTATTATATTTGGATCTTGACGTAATATAGATCTTAACGCTGCAGCAAATGTTAATCCGATTTCACTATTTGTTTGAATCTGGTTAACTCCTTCAATATTCATTTCAACTGGGTCTTCAACAGTTATAACATTAGATGCTTCGGTATTTAATCTTTGTAATATAGAATAAACTGTAGTAGATTTACCAGTACCAGTAGCACCAGTAACTAATATGATTCCGTTTGGTGAGCTAATCATTTGCAAAACTTTTTTAAAATTACTATCACTAAATCCTAAATTTTCAACACCAGCTAAACTCATAGAATAATCTAAAATACGAATAACTATTTTTTCGCCATTATTTGTAGGAATACAAGAAACACGAAGATCAAGATTAACATCCTGTAAGGTAGCTTTAATAGCACCATCCTGTGGTAATCTTGATTCAGTTATATTCATACCAGAAATAATTTTAATACGGGTAATTAAATTTTTCTTGATTGAATTAGGTACAACAGCATAATTATGAAGTATTCCATCTATTCTAATTCTAATATGCATTTCATTGTCTAATGGATCAAAATGAATATCTGAAGCACCTCTTTTTGCTGCATCAACCATTATTTCATTAACTACTTCAACTACTGGCATTTTTTCAAAATCAAATTGTCTAATCATAATTTCAACCCCTTTTGTATCGTTAGGACTAGTTTTTATTCTAAAAATATTATATAATATATTTAAGATAATTTCAAGGTAAAAGGAGAAAGTTATGAAAAAAAGTAATAAAAAGGGATTTGTTTTAGCAGAAACAATAGCTGTTTCAGTAGTCATTATGACTAGTTTGGTTATTATTTATACACAATTTATGTCGATTAGTAAAAGTTATGCTAGGACATTTACTTATAATAGTGTAAACAATTTGTATTTAGTAAATAATATTAAAAATTATATAAAAAGCGATGGATTAAATAATTTAATAAGTGCTTTAAGTAATAGTAATTATGTTGATATAACTTCATGTTCAACTGATTATTTCACTGAATATATTTATTGTGAAACTTTAATGGATAATTTAAATGTTAGACAGGTAATATTTACTAAAACTAATTTAGATGAGTTGAAAAATAATATGAATGGTTTAAGTGAAAAAATGAAACAATTTGTTAATTATATAAATTACAAAAATACGAGTGGTTATAGGATAATAGTTGAATTTAATGATGAAACTTATACTACTCTAACTATTGATAGTGATACAAGTGGAATAGGAGAAAGTTTAATTTCACTGTTATTAAAACAATATAATCCAGATAATACAACAGGATTAGTAAAAGATAGTACAAATGAAAATTTATATTATTATACTGGAACAAATGAAGAAGTAGCAAACAACTTTTTATGGTATGGAGGTCATCAATGGCGAGTATTAGAGTTTGATACTTCTGCTAATACATTAACACTTATAACACAACAACCATTAACAGCAATACAACCAGCGAGTGTTGTATGGTCAACTGAAGATGCATATAATAATAGTTATATGAACAAATGGTTAAATGAGTATTTTTGGAATAGTTTGGATAGCAGTATACAAGCAACAATTCAAGATACAACATTTAATATAGGAATATATGCTGATATAGATGAAATAACGACAACAAAAAAAGTAGGATTATTAGATGAAGACCAATATGAAAGGGCTGGAAGTGCAGATTCATTTTTAGATATTAAAGATTATTGGTGGTTAGGAAATAGTTCTGGGGAATCTTATTATTGTGATATCAATGACAGTGGCACCCTCGACCACGTTTCGGTTTCGACTACGAGCGGCGTTCGCGCAGTTATAAAAATTTCTGATTTAGCCATCACCGGAGGGGATGGTACTCTTGCGAATAATTATCGAGTAGCAACCAAAGCAACAAATACAGATAACGTTCAAGTAGGAGAATATATCAATGTACCATATAGTGGAAGCGATAATGCTTGTGGAAGTGATAATATGTGTACGTTTAGAGTAGTAAGTAAAGATGAAGATAGTATCAAAGTAGTACTAAATGGATTACTTTCAGCAGAAAGTTCATATGGAAGTTCAACAACAATAACTACGAGCCATACAATATATACCCCACTTAATACATTTGCTGAAGGAATAAGTAATACATATCGATATACAGGAAATAAAACATTCTATATAGGAGATTATCCATTTGGAGCAAATTATGAAGATGTTCAAGATGAGACATTGGAAGCAAGTGTTGGATTACCAACAGTAGGCGAGATGTTCAGTGGAAATGATATAGATATGGCATATCCCGCTGATGGAGTAAAAACATTTGTCGATGTAAATACAATCGAAAATCCAACAGCATCATATTATTATTGGACAATGAATAGATATAGTTCGTCTCACGTTCGCGGTGTCAACAGCGTTGGCACCATCGACAACACTTCGGTTTCGAATGCGTACGGGGTTCGCGCAGTTATATATCTGAAGTCAGGGCTGGCAGCATTGGAATTTTCTGGAGGTGAAGGTACTCCAAATTCGCCATATGTATTACAATAAGAAAATAAAGTAGAAATAACAATAATTTATAAACAAAGTAAAGACAAACCTTGCCGATAAAGTGGCAAGGTGACATAATTGTTTTAATAGAAAAGGAGTAGTTTTTCAATGAAAAAAGGAATAAATAAAAATGCATTCACAGTAGTTGAGTTAATTGTTTCGTTTTCATTAGCATTAATTATTGTAGTATTTTTGTTTCAAATAGTAATTAATTTAAAAAATTTGTATACTAACAGTACATTAAAAACAGAATTAGTAAATATACAATCATTAATAAGTAGACAAATAAATGATAAATTTAATAATAATAAAATTACTAATATTGAAAATTGTGGTTCATATTGTTTAAATTTTGTATATGAAAATAGTGATAATGATAAATTAATGCTAAATTTTGAAAATAAAACAATACAGTTTGGTTCATATACTGCAAAGTTACCAAACGATAGCAGTTTTGGAAGCGTTGTTATCGATTCAATATTTTCTGGTACGTTTTCAACCTCTTCTAATAATGCTATGATATTAATTGATATTCCAATTTATAATGATAAATTAGAAAATCAAAATTTTGGAATTAATATTGTGTACCAATATAATACTAATGAAAATAATATAGCTATACCTGAGTTTGGTGAATAATTTTAAATTGAAATTATAATAAAACATATTAAACTTGATATAACAACATGAATTAATCTTGCTAATAAAAAAGGTTTATATTCTATTTTAGTATCACTTATAATACTTAATATTTGGGTATGTACTGATAAACCACCAAAGGATATTATCATACAAATCAATAAAGTTTTATAGTTGTTAGATATGTTTAATAAGCTAACATGTTTTAAACCTTGTGTCATTTCTAAAAAACCACTCAATAAAGCTTTGTTTAATAAAGATAAATTAAAATTATTATCAATTATTGTTGTTATAATTAAAAAGGTTGTAATAACTCCTAGTATTAATAATAAAGTATTAATTGTATTAATAAGGGAATTAGTAATAATACTGCCAAATCTTTTATTATTATTAATTCTTTTGTTATGCATACTTAAAATAGCTTTTTTTATAGAAAATTTATCATCAGTTATTTCACTTGGATAATAATTTCTAAACATTAATCCAATAATAACATTTGATATGTATTGAGAAAACATAATAATTAATCCTAATCTTTTATCATTTAAAAAAGTAATGGAAATAGTGCCTAAAATAAATAAAGGATTAGAAAAATGAGAAAACATTAATATTTTTGTAGATTCTTCTTTAGTTAATTTATTTTGTAAATATAATTCTTTAGTGTATTTAGCGTTACTAGGAAAACCTGACAATAAACTCATAATAAAAACAAACGAAGCATTGCCATTAATTTTGAATAATTTTTCAAATATTGGTTTAAATAATTCACCAATTAATTCAATAAAACCATAGTTAATTAAAATTTCTGACAAAACAAAAAAAGGAAATAATGAAGGAAATACATTATTTATCCAAATATCAAATGAGTACGACACAGCATTCATTATAGTTGCTGATTCACTTAATATTTCATAACCACAAAAAATTAAACATATCATTATTAATATACTAGTTATTTTAATAATATCACCATCTTTAAGGAGGAAAAAATGCTTAATAAATTATATGTTAAAACAAAAGATTTTATAAAGAAAAATTATATTTATCTAACAATATTATTAATTGCAACTTTTATTTTTTATTTTCCACTACCATATTATATTGATGCTCCAGGTGGTTTAATTGATGTAGCTGAAAGAGTTGAGGTAGAAGGAGAATATCCAATTAATGGTTCTTTAAATTTGGCTTATATTTCGGAATTTAAAGCAAATATTCCAACAATTATTTATTCACTTTTTAACCAAGATTGGGAAATTGTAAAAAAAGAAGAAGTTGTAGCTGATAACGAAACGATTGAAGAAAATGATTATCGTAATCATTTATTGCTAGAAGAAGCTAATCAAAATGCAATTATGGTGGCGTTTGAAAAAGCTAATTTAGATTATGAAGTAAATAATCGTAAAGTAAATATTATATACATATATGAGCAATCTGATACTGATTTAAAAATAGGGGACCAGATAATTGAAGTTAATGGTGTTGAAGTAAATAGCAAAGAAGATGCATTAAATGAAATAAGTAAAGCAGATTTTATTAAGTTTAAAGTCATAAATGATGGTGTTACCTATGAAAGATATGCTAATAAAGTTATGATTGATGGAACTAAATTAGTAGGGGTCATGGTTTGTGAAACTAAGGAAGTAATTCCTTCAAAAGAGGTAAGTATTAATTTTAAAAAGTCCGAATCAGGTCCATCAGGAGGATTTATGATGTCGTTATCTATATATGATTTACTAACCGAAGAAGATTTGACTAAAGGGTTAAAAATAGTAGGAACAGGAACAATCGATGAATTTGGCAATGTTGGAGTAATAGGCGGTGTTAGTCATAAAATAAAAGCAGCAGTCAAAGAAAATGCTGACATATTTTTTGTTCCAACTGAAAATTATGAAGAAGCTAAAAATACTGTTTTAGAAAATAATTTAGACATTGAATTAGTAGAAGTCAAGCATATTGATGATGCTATTGAATATTTAAATAATTTATAGTATAATATCACCTCAAAAGAGGTGGTTTTTATTATTCAAATTTTAGATGAAATAGAAAAATTATTAAATTCAGGTGAAGATTATTTTATTATTAAAAGCAAATTAGCTGAGTTATGGAGTAAATTATACTTAAAAGAAAAAAGAGAAAATATTCGTAATCAGTTAATGGAAAATTATGATTTGATAGAAAGAATAACTGAATTAGAACAACAACCTTTTTATTTTATAGAGCAACAACCACTGTTATTAAAACCTAATACAATTAATTTAAATGATTATAAAAATCAAAAATTAACTGAAGAAGAAATCAAATTATTTTTAGAAACTATGATTTATGATGTAAGAATGAATTTAAAAGGAGGTAGAAGTGAACAGAATTTTTTAAATGCTCCATTAACCTCTTATTGTATGTTTGCAAAAGATTATCTGCTTAGAAATTATTATTCTTATTTTGATGGACTTAATATTTGTGGAATTAATATTCCTTATCTTTTACCATCTGTTTTCGGTCATTATATTGTAATTGTTAATTTTGAATCTTTTGATGGTTATAAAACTTATCTATTAGATCCTACATATCGCCAATTTTGTCTTCTTAGCTTATGCAATAAAAACAGAATATATCATTATGATTTATCAACGGCCCCTGGATATTTTGTTAAAGATGAAAAGGTTATTAAGGCACTTTTAAAAGATGGATATTTGGAAATTAATGAACACAATTGTAAAATTTATTGTGACAGTTTTGTTTTAGCAAAGAATAGTTTTGATAATAAAAAAATAATTTTAGAAAGTGGTATATCAGGTGAAGAATATGTTAAATCATTAATGCGTTTAGAGCCAATTAAAAAATAAAACGTTTGACAAATAAAATATATGTGTTAAAATAAGTGTATTGTGAAAGGAAAATTAGGATGGATAAATTTTTAAAACTGAAATTATTAAAGGAAAATGAATTAAAGTCTATAGAGTCATTGATAGATTCTAATAATCTTGAAATATATAAATCAGAAATTTACATAAATGAAGTAGAGGAATCAATTTCAAAATTGGAAAAAGAGCAACAAAAAAACGGGAATTTAATTACTAAAATAAATGAATTCCCAAAATTTAAAAAATATTCAAAAATAGCTGCCATGTTAGTGTTTATTATTCAAAATTTAATACTTATTGCGCCAATAATAGTATTTGCTTTAACGATGGGATCAATACCAGCAATTTTGCTTGCTACAATTTTTATTATAGTGATAAATGCAGTAAGTGCATTTATTATAGGAAAAGACTTAAAAAAAACGATAGATTCTCGTAAAAATGAAATAAAAAATTTTACGATTGCTGATTTAGAACAAAGAAATAATGAAATTGCAAAAGAAAAAGCAAGATTAAATGATGCAAAAGTTTCCAAAGAAAGAAGAATTACTGAATTGAAGGATATGTTAAAACAATATAAATTAGAACGAGCATGTATACAAGAAAGCATTAATTTTATTGAAAATCTTAGAGCTGAAGTTATTGAAAGATTATGTTCTGAAATATTAGATGAACAATTTGAAACAGAACAAGGAAGACCTGCATTTCAAAAAGTAATTAAACCAAATCATAAACAAATAAATTAAAAAAGCTTATAATTTGCTTTTTTTTAATGCGTTTTTTTGGTAAAATATTAAATGTGGTGGTAGTATGACATTAGATAGTGTAGATATAAATAAAGTTACGCCAATGATGAGACAATATATTGAAACTAAAAAACAAAATAAAGATATAATAGTATTTTATCGATTAGGAGATTTTTATGAAATGTTTTTTGAAGATGCAATAACTGCTTCTCATGAATTGGAGTTAACTTTAACTGGTAAGTCAGCAGGTCTAGAAGAAAGAATACCAATGTGTGGTGTTCCTTTTCATTCGGCAAATATTTATATTGATAAATTAGTTGCTAAAGGATATAAAGTTGGTATATGTGAGCAATTAGAAGATCCTAAAAACGCTAAAGGTATCGTTAAAAGAGGAATGGTTCAAATAGTAAGTAGTGGTACTTTATTTAACGAATCTTTAAATGAAAAAGAAAATAATTATATTGGAGCTATAATTGATTTTAATTATGGATATGCGGTAAGTTTTAGTGATATAACGACTGGTTCAATTTATACCTTCTTATTAGAGCACAATCCTACTAAATTAGTAAGTGAGATAGTAAGTATTGGTATTAAAGAAGTTGTAGTTAGTGAATCATTTAATAAAGATATTTATTCATTATTAAGAAATAATTTTAAAATAACAGTTTCTTTATTTGATAAAAAAGAAGATTTAATCAAATATGATTATGTATATGAAGATATATCAGATGCAAGATTAGTCGAAGTAATAAAGTATTTACTAAGTTATATTGATTATACACAATTTAGAGATCTATCGCATTTACAAAAAGCTATTTTAAGAGAGACTAAAAATTATTTAAAAATGGATATTCATACTAAACGTAATTTGGAATTGACGGAAACATTAAGATTAAAACAAAGAAATCATTCATTAATTTGGTTATTAGATAAAACTAAAACAGCGATGGGATCAAGATTACTTAAAAATTTTATTGAAAATCCTTTAATTGATAAAAATGAAATCGAAAGAAGATACGATTGTATTGAAAAATTATTAGAAGAATTTATTTTAACTAATGATTTAGAAAAATATCTATTAGAAGTATATGATTTAGAAAGATTATCTGGACGTATCGCTTTTGGATCGGCTAATGCAAGAGATATGTTACAACTTAAAACATCTTTAAAGGTTTTACCTAATATTAAAGATATTTTAACTAAAATTAACTTTTATAAAAATATCGAAGATTTAAATGAATTATATGAATTACTAGATAAAAGTATTTATGAAAATCCACCTATGACTATTAAAGAAGGATATATAATTAAAGAAGGATATAATAGCGAATTAGATGAATTAAAAGATTTAAGAAAAGGCGGTAAGGATTTTGTCGCTAAATTTGAAAATGAAGAACGCGAAAGAACTGGTATTAAAAATTTAAAAGTTGGTTATAATAAAGTATTTGGTTATTACATTGAAATATCAAAAGGTAATATTAATTTAGTAAAAGATGAATACGGATATGAAAGAAAACAAACTTTATCTAATTGTGAAAGATATATAAGTCCAATTTTAAAAGAAAAAGAAAATTTAATTTTGAATGCTGAAGAAAAGATTATCGATTTAGAATATCAATTATTTGTTGAAATAAGAGATAAAGTTAAAGAATATATTCCAAGATTACAAAGTATTTCTAAAGTAATTAGTGAAATAGATTGCTTACAAGCTTTTGCTAATGTTTCATCTAATAATAATTATGTAAGACCTAAACTAGTAGAAGAAAGAGTTATTAAATTAATCGATGATAGACATCCTGTAGTTGAACAAGTAATCGATTCAGAATATGTTCCTAATGATATTATTATGGATTCTAATACTAATATTTTATTAATTACAGGGCCTAATATGGCTGGTAAATCAACTTATATGCGTCAATTAGCAATCACAGTTATTATGGCCCAAATAGGATGCTTTGTACCGGCTAGTGAAGCAACATTACCAATATTTGATGCAATATTTACGCGTATTGGAGCATCTGATGATCTAGTAAGTGGTGAATCAACTTTTATGGTTGAAATGAACGAAGCAAATAATGCTATTAGTAATGCAACATCTAATTCGTTAGTATTATTTGATGAATTAGGTAGAGGGACTGCTACTTTTGATGGTATGGCTTTAGCCCAATCAATTATTGAATATATTCACGATAATATTAAATGTAAAACATTATTTTCAACCCATTATCACGAATTAACTGATTTAGAAAATAATTTAAAAAATCTTAAAAATATTCATGTTTCAGCTATTGAAGAAGATGGTAATATTACATTTTTGCATAAAATTAAAGATGGTAGTATCGATAAAAGTTATGGTATCCACGTTGCCAAATTAGCTAATTTACCTGATTCGTTAATTAAAAGAGCTAATCAAATATTAAATGTTTATGAAAATAAAGAGAAAAAACGAGATGTCATTATTCAAGAATCTTTACCTTTAGATGATTTAATAAAGGAAGAATCAGTTGTAGAAAAAGAGCTAAAAAAAATAAATCCTTTAGAAATGACACCACTTGAAGCAATTAATTTTTTATATGAATTAAAACAAAAGATTTGATAAGTTTCAAATCTTTTTGTTAATTTATTATTATATAAGTTAATTTGTAGCATAATTATGCATAGGAAATATATCAGTTGTTGAGTGTCTACTTCTAATCTTTAATGAGAGGAGGTTTGATAAAATGTCAAAAAGAATTTTTATTATAAAAGTTCTAAGATACATAGTTATCATTTTATTCCTTTTTACTATGTTGGTAATAGAAAGAACAAAAGTCAAATAAATTTGACTGCATCTAATCTCACGATTAAATATTTCTCCTTCTTCGGTGGCTTTTGCT
>CALVSP010000024.1 GCA_944359065.1 uncultured Bacilli bacterium | reverse complement strand
TTAATGGAGGTGAAAAATGACAATTTTAGCAATTGAATCATCTTGTGATGAAACAAGTATGAGTATAATTAAAGATGGATGCATTGATTTGGGGACAGTTATATTATCCCAAATAGATATTCATAAATTATATGGCGGGGTAGTTCCTGAAATAGCTAGTCGTTCACATGTTGAAAGTATAACGATTGTTTTAGAAGAAGTTTTAACTAAGGCTAATATGAAAATTGAAGATATTGATGCAATTGCCGTAACCTATGGTCCTGGGTTAATTGGATCTTTGTTAGTGGGATTATTAGCGGCTAAGACATTATCTTATATATATAACAAACCATTAATTCCTGTTCATCATATTATAGGCCATATATATGCTAATAACTTAGTTAAAAGATTAGAATTTCCTTTGATTGCTTTAGTAATTAGCGGTGGACATACTGAGTTAGTTTATATGGAAGATGACTATTCATTTAAAAAAATAGGTGGAACTTTAGATGATGCGATTGGTGAATGTTATGATAAGGTAGCTAGAGTACTAAATATTCCGTATCCAGGCGGACCTAGTATTGATAAAATGGCTAAGTTAGGTAATGATACATACAAATTACCACTTCCGCTTAATGATGATTCATATGATTTTAGTTTTAGTGGCATAAAGTCTGCGGTTATTAATTTAAATCATAATGAATTACAAAAAGGAAACATTATTAGAAAAGAAGATTTAGCTTGTTCTTTTCAAAATCGAGTAGTCGAAATATTAACAAAAAAGACAATGAAAGCGTTAAAAGAATACAATGTTAAAAATTTAGTTGTCGCTGGTGGTGTGGCCGCTAATAGTGGTATTAGATCTTCATTAGAACAAGAATGTAATAAAAATAATATTAACTTAACGGTGCCACCAATTTTATATTGCACGGATAATGCGGCGATGATTGGTGCTGCTGGTTATTATGCTTATCAAAAAGGTATAATTGCTGATATAAATTTAAATGCTAAAGCAAATTGTGAGTTAGGAGAAAATATATGAGAAATGTAGGAACTATTGTAAGAGGTATTAGAACCCCTATTATTAAAGAAAATGATGATTTAGCTAATATTGTTGTAAATTCAGTTATGAATGCTAGTATTAGTGAAAATTTTGAAATATTAGATAAAGATGTTATTGCTGTAACTGAAGCAGTAGTTGGTATTGCTCAAGGTAATTATTGTACTGTTGATGATATTGCGCATGATATTAAAAGAAAATTTAAATCTAATCATATTGGAATTGTTTTTCCAATTTTAAGTAGAAATAGATTTTCAATGATTTTAAAAGGAATAGCTCGTGGATGCAATAAAATAACTATGTTATTAAGTTATCCTGCCGATGAAGTTGGAAATCATTTATTTGATGAAAAATATTTAAGACAATATGATATAAATCCATATGTAGATGTTTTGTCATATGAAAAATACAATGGATTATTTAAAAATGAAGTTCATACTTTTACAGGAATTAATTATGTTGAATTTTATAAAGAATTAGTTGAAAATGAAAATTGTCAAATTGATTTTGTTTTTGCTAATGATCCAAAGGTTATATATAATTATGTTGATGAAGCATTAGCTTGTGATATTCATACTCGTTTTGAAACTAAAAGATTACTTAATTGTTTAGGATTAGATGATATTTTAAATGAATCAATTAATGGTTCGGGATTTAATAGTAAATATGGATTATTAGGTTCAAATAAATCAACTGATGAAAGACTTAAATTGTTTCCTAATAATTGTGAAAAATTAGTTTTAGATATTCAAAGAATGATTAAAGAAAAAACTAACAAAAATGTTGAAGTTATGATTTACGGAGATGGTGCATTTAAAGATCCTGTAGGTAAAATTTGGGAATTAGCAGATCCTGTTGTTTCACCATTTTATACTGAAGGATTAAGAGGAACACCTAATGAAATTAAATTAAAATATGTTTCAGACAATAAATTTGCTAATCTAAGAGGTAGTGAATTACAAGAAGCAATGATAAAAGAAATTCAAAATAAAGAAAAGGATTTAAAAGGACAAAATATAACTTTAGGTACAACACCAAGACAAATAACTGATTTATTAGGTTCTCTTTGTGATTTAACAAGTGGTTCAGGTGATAAAGGAACACCAGTTGTTTTGGTACAAAGATATTTTAGTAATTATGCTGATGAATAAACTGTTTTATAACAGTTTTTAATTTTTATTTAAAAATATAGAAATTAAACAAGATTTGAGGTATAATATACATATTTATTTGGAGGAATTTATGACAAATATTTTAAAATTTTATATGAAAGCTAATGATTTGAAAAATATAATGACTGATGAAAGATATAGTGTTGCTGACAATTTATATGGTAGTATCATTTTAGCAGTTGCTTTTAATTCAGAATTTGGCAAGCCTAAGGATATTAGTAAAATAGCAAGAATGTTGATATTAAGTGAAATAACTTTAAAAAATCCAAATTTAGAATTAAGTAAAATTTTAAAAAAAGGTAAAAGATTTGAAAGAGAAGCATTTGAATTTCATTCACTTCAAACAGAAGATGCGAAAGATGCTTTTAGATTTCGTATAACAGATTTTTCTTTAACTAAGTTAATTGAAGAAAAAGGAGATAATTTATCATTTGAAAATTTATATAAGGAAGCATTAAATTTAGGTTTGTTTAAAATAATTCGTAAAGAAGATTATGAAAAGTATAAGAAAATATTTAGATTTTATTATCTTAATTATCGATTAAAAAATAAATTAAGGTCAGGTTGGGATAATAAACATTGGAACGTTAAAAGCGATAGAATAGAGCGTATTTCGGAACATATTATTGGGACTATTGCTTTAGCAATTGCTATCGATTCAGAATTTGATTTTGATATTGATATAAATAAAATTATAGAAATGTTAGCAATTCACGAAGTAGGTGAAATATTAATTGAAGATATAACTCCTTTTGATGGTATAACTAAAGAGCAGAAAAAAGATATTGAACACCAAGCAGTTGAAGATGTGTTGGAATGTTTAACAAACAAAAATTATTTAACTGATTTAATTTTCGAATTTGACGAACATCAAACAGATGAATCATTGTTTAGTTATTATTGTGATAAAATGGAAGCGGATATTCAAGCTAAAGTTTATCAAGATATGGGAATGCAAAATCCTTTAAACGAGCAACAAAATAATGTGGTATTTAAAAGTGATCGAGTTAAGCAAATGGTAGAAAATGGTGCTCAAACAGCATTTGATATTTGGTATCTTTGGGATAAATCGATTTATGAAGATAATATTATTTTTTCTATATTATTAGAACATGTGAAAGATATTAATTTGACTAAATTTTCTGGTATGGAACAAAGAGGTAAACAATTTGTATTGAATAAAAATAATTAGAAAATAGACCTAATTATTTTTTTATTAAATGTTTTTAAAAAAACGTTAAAAACATATTGACAAATTAATTTGTTTTTAATATAATGTTAGTAACAGATGGAAAATCTGTAAAAAAATATCATATGTTATTAATAAAATGATAAAAAGAAAAGAGGAGAAATATGAAAAAAGAATTAGAAGATTTAAAAAAAATACTTATCGTTGTCGATATGGTAAATGGGTTTGTTAAAGAAGGTAATATGGCTGATCCTTATATTGCTCATATTATTTTAGAACAAAAAAGATTAGTTGAAAAATTTTTGAAAGAAAAAGAAGGTGTTGCTTTTATTAAAGATTGTCACGAAAAAGGATGTAGTGAATTTAAAAAATTTCCACCTCACTGTATAAAAGGAACTTTAGAATCAGAATTAGTTGCTGAGTTAAAACAATATGAAAAAGAATGTTTAGTTTATTTAAAAAATTCTACAAGTGCAATATTCGCCCCTAATTTTATGAGTGATATTGAAAAGATGAAAATATTAAGAGAAGTAGTTATAACAGGTTGTTGTACTGATATTTGTGTTACTAATTTAGCTATTCCACTTCAAAATTATTTTGATCAAAATGATTTAGAAGTTAAAATAACCGTTCCAACTAATGCTGTGGAAACATATGATGCACCTAATCATAATAGAGATTTATATAATCAAATGGCATTTAAATTTTTAGAACAAGCAGGAGTTCAATTAGTAAAAAGTTATGGAGGTATGAAATATGGAAAATAAAACATTGATGACCGATTTATATGAATTAACAATGGCTCAAACTTATTTTGATAAAAATGAACAAAATAAAAAAGTTTATTTTGATGTATTCTTTAGAAAAAATCCTTTTAATGGTGGTTATGCTATATCTGGAGGGTTAGATAATATTATTGACTACATTAATAATTTTAAAATAACCGAAGAAGATATTAATTATTTAAGAAGTTTAAATAAATTTAGTGAAGAATTTTTAAATTATTTGAAAGATTTAAAATTTACTGGTGATATATTTGCTGTACCTGATGGAACAGTAGTATTTCCTAATGAGCCGGTTATTACGGTAAGAGCTAATATAATTGAGACCCAATTAATTGAAACGGCTTTACTTGCTTGCTTTAATCACGGTACTTTAGCAACTACTGCTGCTAAAAGAATAACTAGTGCTACTGATAAACCAGTTATGGAATTTGGGGCTAGACGTGCTAGAGGAATGGATTCTGCAATTGATGTATCAAAATATGCTTATGTTGGTGGTTGTTGTGGTACGAGCAATGTAATAGCAGGTATAAAATATGGTATTCCTCTAATGGGCACGATGGCTCACAGTTTAATATGTGATTCTGATAGTGAATATGAAGCATTTTTAGATTATGCTAAAAGTAATCCAGATAATTGTTTATTTTTAGTAGATACTTACGATACATTAAGAAGTGGCATTCCTAATGCTATTAAAGTTGCTAATGAATACTTAAAACCAAATGGATATAAATTTAAAGGAATTAGAATTGATAGTGGTGATTTGGCTTATCTTTCTAAAGAGGCAAGGAAAATGTTAGATGAAGCAGGATATCCTGATGCTCAAATATGTTTAAGTAATGGATTAGACGAAAAAACAATTAAAAGTTTAATAAAACAAGGAGCTTGTTTTGATTCGTTAGGTGTAGGCGATAATATATCTGCTAGTAAAGAAAGAGTAAGTGGGGTATATAAGTTAGTTGCTGTGGAAAAAGAGGATGGAATTGTTCCTAAAATAAAAGTAAGTGACGATGCCATTAAAACTGTTAATCCAGGATATAAAAAGGTTTATCGTTTTTATGATAAAGAAAATAATTATGCATTAGGTGATGTAATTGTATTAGCAGATGAAAAAATTCCTAAAGATAAATATACTTTAATTAATCCTAATTTTGAATGGAAAAGAACAGATATTACTAATTATAATGTAAGAGAATTACAAGTTCCTATTTATATTGATGGTGTTCAAGTTTATGAATTACCTAGTATAAATGAAAGAAAAGAATATTGTAATCAAGAGTTTAATACGATTTATCCTGAAATAAAAAGGAGTTTAAATCCTCACGAATATTATGTTGATTTGAGTGAAAAATTATTAGAATTAAAAAAACAATTAATTGAAAGTACGAAAGGAAAACAATTTGTAAAATGCGAAAAGAAAAATTAGAAGAGTTAAAATATTATATTGAAGAATTAAAAACAATTAAATCTGTTAGTACGAATGGAACATTTTTAAAAAATGAAGCTTATGAATTCACTTTAAGTAATGGATTTGTAATAAAAAGAGAAAAATTAATTAAAGGTAATAATGACGGTAGTGCGGTAATAATAATGCCTGTAACAAATAATAATGAAATATTAACGGTAGTTGAACCTCGAGTTTTTACTAAAGAAACTGTTGGTGTTGGCTTACCGGCAGGATATATCGAAAAAGGAGAATATCCACAAGATTCTGCTTTAAGAGAACTAAGAGAAGAAACAGGATATATTCCTAAAAGTATTATTGAAGTAGATTCTTTTTATCAAGATGAAGGATGTTCAAGTGCATATAACCATATCTTTTTAGCTTTAAATTGTATTAAAAAATATCCACAGCAATTAGATAAAGATGAGTTGATTAGATATATGTTATTTAGTTATGAAGAATTAGTTGAATTAGAAAAACTAGGTTATATAAAAGGAGCTAATACTAAATTAGCGTTAGCTAAAACAAAAAATTTTATAAGGAGGAAAATATGAAATTTAATGTTAAAGAAGAAACAAATAAGGTAATTAATTTTATTAAAAAATATTACCAAGAAAATAATTTAAAAGGAGCAATTTTAGGTATAAGTGGCGGTAAAGACTCTGCTGTAGTTGCTGCTTTAATGGTAAAAGCATTAGGTAAGGAAAATGTAATCGGTGTCACATTACCTTGTCACTCTAAAGAAGAAGATAAAATTGACGCCAAATTAATTAGTGATTATTATGGTTTTAAATTAATTAATTTTGATATTACTAATACTTTTGATGTATTTAAAGATGAATTAAATAAATTAGGTAATTTTAATGAAGTAAATTTAAAGAATAGCGATATTAATTTAAAGCCAAGATTAAGAATGGCAACATTATATTATTTAGCTGCTTTATATAGTTCATTAAATAATAAAACTTATTTAGTAGCTGGTACATCAAACAAATGTGAACTATTTGTAGGATACTTTACAAAAGGTGGCGACTCTGTTCATGATATCGCACCGATTGCTGATTTTACAGTAGAAGAAGTTATAAAAATAGGTGAATATTTAAAAGTACCAGAAAAAGTATTATATAAAAAGCCAAATGATGGATTATCTAATCAGACTGATGAAGATAAATTAGGGGTTAAGTATAGTGATATAGCAAAATATATGAATAATGAAAATCTAGATACTGATATTAAAAATAAAATTGAAAAATTACATAACAATAATTTACACAAATTTAATATACCAACATATAGGAGATAATATATGAAAGTAGGAGTATTTGTCGGTAGTTTTAATCCTGTCCATAATGGCCATATCAAAATAGTAAATGAATTATTAAAATATTTAGATAAAATAATTGTTGTTCCAACTGGTAATTATTGGGATAAAAAAGATTTAATTGATGTTAAACATCGTATTAATATGTGGAAGTATTTTGCAAATGACAAAATAATAATTGATGAAGAAAATAATAATTTAGAATATACTTATTTAGTATTAAATAGTTTAAAAAATAAATATATTAATGATGAATTAAATTTAATAATTGGGGCTGATAATATAGTTAACTTTGATAAATGGTATAATTATCAAGATATTTTAAAACACAATTTAATTATTATCAATCGTGATGATATAGATATCAAATATTATATAAATAAATTTAATATTAAAAATTATTTAATAGTTAATATAGATAATATTAATATTTCTTCTACCATAGTTAGAAAAAAAATAAAAAATAATAATATGACAGAAATTTTTAATTTAATTGATAAAAAAATATTTGATTATATTATGAAAGAAGAAGTATATGTAAAGGAGAACTAATGGAAAAAATAATAAAAAAATTAATAAAATTAAATAAAACTATTTCGACGATGGAATCTTGTACTGGCGGGGGAGTTGTTAATGCGATAACTAATATTCCTGGAGCGAGTGAAGTATTAAAATTTAGTGCAGTTACTTATTCTAATGAATTTAAAATTAAAATGGGAGTCGATAAAAAAATAATTGAAAAATATACTGTTTATAGTATCGAAACAGCAATGGGAATGAGTAAAAATATATCTTTATTTACTAATTCAGATTATGGAATTGGAATAACGGGAAAATTAAATAGACCAGATAAAAATAATAATTTTGGTTTAGATAATAAAGTATATATAAGCATATATGATAAAGAATTAAATAAATTTTATAATTTTGATATCAATGTCAATAAAAAAACTAGAAAAGAAAACAAAGAAGAAATTATTAATTTTATAATTGATAGACTAGGGGGAATAATATGAAATTAAAAATTTTTTGTAACAATAATGTAAAATCTTTAAAAGTACTAAATAAATTAAAAGAATATGCTAAAAAATATGGAATGGAAATAGTAAATAATAATTATGATATTGCTATTGCTATTGGTGGCGATGGATCTTTTTTAAGAATGACAAAAGAATGTGATTTTGATGAAAATATATTATATGTTGGAATTAATACTGGAACTTTAGGATTTGCTCAAGAGATATATCCGGATAAATTAGAAGAATTTTTTGAAAGATTATCAAAAAAAGATTATAAAATAGAGAAAGTTGGAATTCAAGAAACAAAGGTATATAGTGACTATGTGGAAACATTTTATTCTTTAAATGAAATTGTTATTAGAGATGAAGATTTAAAAGTTTTAAAATTAAATATTGAAATTGACGATATTAAATTAGAAACATTTGTTGGTGACGGGGTTTTATTTTCCACATCTTTTGGTTCAACTGCTTATAATTTATGTTATGGTGGCAGTATTGTTTATAACGATTTAAGTACTTTACAAATAACGCCAATTGCGCCATTGAATAATAAATTTTATAAAACACTATTTAATTCAGTGATAATACCAAAAAATAGAAAAATAACATTAACTACTGATAATAGTATAGTTATAATGATAGATGGTGAAAATGTTATTTATGAACATGTGGATAAAATAGAAACAAAAATTAATAAAATTATAAAACTTATAAGAATGAATGATTATGATTGGACGAAAAAAATAAATGAAAAATTTTTAAAATAATGTGATATAATACGTTTAAAGGAAGCGTGTTATATGGAATGGAATTTAGGTGAACTTTTTAAATCAGATGAAGATTTTTATAAATCGATTGAAGAAGTAAAATCGTTATTATTAGATATTGAAAAATATAAAAAAATAAATATTTTTAATAATTTTATTTTATTGGAAATGTTAAATAATAAATGGCTAATTAAAGAAAAAACTTATAATATATTAGTTTATGGTTCACTTAAATATTATAAAAATATCAAAAATGAAGAATGTATCAATATGAAAAAGATAGGTGAATCACTAAATAATTTAGTTGATTCATCTTTAAAGTTTATTGATTGTAAAATAATTGATTTAGGAGAAGAAAAAGTTAACGATTTTATTAAAGAAAATAGTGATTTAAAAATTTATGAATTTGCTCTTAGCAATTTATTTAGAATACAAAAACATGTAGTTACTGAAGAAAAAATAAAAATAAATAATGATTTAATTAGTAAATTAATAAATCAATATAATAATTTATTAAGGGATGTCGAATATGGAACAATTACTATTGATGGACAAGAAATAAAAATAACTTCTTCTAATTTTAATAAATATATTACCTCTAGAGAAAAAGAAATAAGAAAACAAACTTATATTGCAGTTGATGAAACTTTTAAAAATAAAAGTAGTGAATTTGCCGATATTTTAAATTTAATATTTTGTTATCGAAAGGAAAATTGTATATTAGAAAATTATAATTCTATTTTAGAAAAATCTTTATTTGAAGAAAACATTGATATAAAAATTATAGATGTTTTGATTAAAATCGTTAATGAAAATTTATATTTAATTCAAAAATATATAAAGCAAAAATCAACTTTGTTAAACATAGAAAAACCTTACGTATATGATTTAAGTGTTCCTTTGGATAGTAATTTAAATATAAAATATACACTTTCTCAAGCTATCGAAATTATAAAAAATGCGTTAAAACCATTAGGTTCTGATTATTTAAAAATAGTCGATTTAATGTTAGATGGTCATATTGATGCTTTGCCTAATGAAGATAAACATCAATCAATAACATTTTCTTGGTTAGATTATTCATTTTTAAATTTTAGAGGTAGCTATAATGATGTTAAAAATTTAATTCATGAGATTGGTCATATTGTTAATTATTATTTATCTAAAAATAATCAACCTTTTATTTATGGTGATAGTACAATTTTTATTGGAGAGATAGCATCGATTGTAAATGAGATATTATTAAATAAATATTTATATAATAAATCTGAGACTGATGAGGAAAAAATATTTTATTTAAGTAAAGAAATAGAAAATTATTTTACTTTAGTTTTTAAACAAACTATGTATACTGAACTAGAAAATGAATTGTATGCAGAAGAAACTATTGATAGTAAGTTGATAAGTAAAAAATATAGTCAACTTTTACAAAAATATTATGGTGATAATGTTGTTTATGATGATTTGTTTATGTATGAATGGCCACGATTAGGTCATTTGTACCGTCACAGTTATTACCAATTTAATTATGCAACGGGATTGTTAATTGCTAGTTCTTTAGTAAAACATTTGTTAATTGATAAAACATTGACAAAAGAAAAATATATTGAATTTTTATCAGCTGGTTGTTGTGAATATTCATTAGAATTATTAAAAATGGTTGATATAGATTTAAATAACTTAAACGATGGGTTTGAAGTATTAAAACAAGATATAAAAAAATTGGATAAAGTTTTAGGAAAAAATGGAGGTTAAAAATGTATAATAGTGAAGAAGAATTTTTAAAACATTATGATTCTAGTAATTTTGAAAAATTATCTATGACAACAGATATATTAATTTTTAGTATATCTGATAGTCCAACAAATAATTATCGTAAGTTAAATGAAAAATTATTTAGTGTTTTGTTAGTAAAAAGAGATACCTATCCTTTTAAAGATAAATGGTGTTTACCAGGTGGATTTATAAAAATTGATGAAGATTTAGAAGATGCTCCAAAAAGAATATTAGCTAATGAAACTAATATTCACGATATCTATTTAGAACAATTATATACATTTGGTGCGGTTAATCGTGATCCAAGAATGCGAATTGTATCAACTTCTTATATGGCATTAATTGATAAAAATAGATTAAGTGACAAATTAAATAGCAATGCATCTTGGTTTAATATAAATGTTATGGAAGATGAAAAAGAAATAAGTGTTTATTTAGAAAATGGTACTGAAGAAATTAAATTTAAAATTAAGAAAACATTAAAAGAAAAGACTACGGATAGATATAAATTTGAAGTTATAGAAAATGACAAACTAGCTTTTGATCATCCTTTAGTTATTGTGTCTGGGATAGAAAGATTAAAAAATAAAATAGGATATACAGATATAGTGTTTAATATGATGCCAGAGTATTTTACTTTAGGTGAATTACAACAAGTTTATGAAATAATATTAGGTAAGAAATTATTAGATCCTGCTTTTAGAAGAATTATATCTGATAAAGTTGTTAAAACTGATAAAAAGCAAACAGGTGGAGGTCATAGGCCTAGTTATTTGTTTAAATATAAGCAATAATTTGACATTAAAATTAGTTTAATATATAATATCCGTCATATAAGGAGGGATATTATATGTTTGAATTTGAACTATTAAATGGTGATTTTTATGATAGCAATGATAATTTTTTGTTATTAGTAGCTAAAAAAATAAATAAAGAAAATGCTCTTAAACAGTTTAATTCAGCTAATGTAGCGCCAAGAATAGTAAACGAAAATGGTAAATTGGGATACATTGATTTAAATGGTAATTTTATAATGTTGGAAATTTATCGTATTATAGATGTTATTTCTGCTAATATAGTTTCAGTAAAAACTGATAATAGAATTGATATATTAAATATTAATAATTTAATTAGTCAATTTGGATATGTTGGTGTTCAAAATGAAACAACAATGGAAATGTTTTTTATAAAAAAAATAGCAAAAAAATTTGAAAAGAGTAGTTATATCAAGGCAAGATAATTATGTGTTTTTCTTGCTTTTTTTTATTGAAAATGTTAGAACTTAACCTATTGAGGGGGATTATGGATGACAAACATAAAAGATGTAAATGAGTTTGAATTAGAAGATGGCCAAATTATAAAATATGATGATGAAAGAATTACATTGTTTTATCTGAAATATTAGAAGAAAAAATTATTAATTATTGTAAAAATATTAGTTTTGTTTTAATTTATAAAGATATAATATTAATAATAAAAAATAATAAATATGGATATGTAGATAAAAATGGTAAATTAGTTTCAGAACAATTTATAAATAAAAGTTTGGATTTTGTTAATAAAAATATAAACGAATTTTCTAATTTATATTATTCTGTTGCTTATGATATAGAAAATAATAAACTTTTAAAAGTTAAAAATGTAAAAAATTATATCAAGTAGAAAAAGATGGTAAAACTATGGTGTTAGATGCTGAAGAGGTTGATAATACTAAAAAATTATAGGTAAAAAGTTATTTTAATTATAACTTTTTTTATTTACAAAAATATGTTCGTGATGTATAATAATGATAGTTTAATTTTTTTAATATTAAATATTGAGGTGTTACTATGGATAAAATAATTATAAAAGGTGCAAGAGAAAACAATTTAAAAAATATTGATATTGAATTACCTAAAAATAAATTAATAGTTATGACAGGAGTATCAGGAAGTGGTAAAAGTAGTTTAGCTTTTGATACTATTTATGCAGAAGGTCAAAGAAGATATGTTGAAAGTTTGTCTGCTTATGCTAGACAGTTTTTAGGTGGCACAGAAAAACCTGATGTCGATAGTATTGAAGGATTAAGTCCTGCTATTAGTATTGATCAAAAAACAACTAATAAAAATCCAAGAAGTACCGTTGGAACAATAACTGAAATTTATGATTATTTAAGATTATTATATGCAAGAATCGGTATACCTTATTGTCCAATTCATAAAAAACCAATTACTAGTCAAAGTATTGAAGAGATGACTAATCAAATAATGGAATTAGATGTAAATACTAAAATAAGAGTTTTGAGTCCTGTTGTTTATGGTGAAAAAGGAACACATAAAGATTTATTAGAAAAATTAGTTAAAGATGGTTATGTTAGAGCTATAATTGATAATGAAGAATATGAATTAGGTGAAGAAATAAATTTAGAAAAGACTAAGAAACATTTTATCGAGGTTATAATTGATAGATTAATTATAAAAGAAGATATAAGAAGTAGATTATATGAATCAATTGAACTAGCTTCTAAATTAAGTAAAGGTAAAGTTGTTATCGATGTTATCGGTAGTGATAAAATAGTTATGAGTGAAAATTATGCTTGTCCTGAATGTGATTTCTCACTGCCAGAACTAGAGCCTAGATTATTTAGTTTTAATTCGCCATATGGTGCTTGTGATGAATGTAATGGTTTAGGCATTAAGTTAAAAATAGATGAAGACTTAATTATTCCAAATAAAGATTTAAGTATTAATGAAGGCGCAATTGTATCTTTAAATTTAGATGATGAAAATAGTATTTATTCAACACAAATAAATACTTTAGCTAAATTTTATGATATTGATTTAGATGTACCTATCAAAAATTTAGACAGAAAAAAATTAGATATTATTTTATATGGTTCTAAAGATATGTTAGAATTTAAATATGTATCTAAAAATGGTAATACGAGAAATAGTAAGGATTATTTTGAAGGTATTATTACTAATTTAGAAAGAAGATATATTGAAACTAAAAGTAATTGGATAAGAGAATGGATTGAAAATTATATGACAGAATCAATTTGTCCAAAATGTAAAGGTGCAAGATTATCTGATTCGGTATTATCAGTTTTAATAAATAAAAAAAACATCTATGAATTAACTAAATTAAGTATTAAAGATTTAAAAGAATTTTTATCTAACTTAAAATTAAATAAAGAACAAACGCAAATATCTGAACTAATTATTAAGGAAATATTATCAAGATTAACTTTTTTAGTTAATGTTGGATTAGAATATTTAACTTTAAATAGATCGGCAGGTACTTTATCTGGTGGAGAAGCCGGAAGAATTAGATTAGCGACACAAATCGGTTCAAGACTAACTGGTGTTTTATATGTATTGGATGAACCAAGTATTGGTTTACATCAAAGAGATAATACACGATTAATTAATTCTTTATTAGAAATGCGTGATTTAGGTAACACTTTAATTGTTGTTGAACACGATACTGATACGATGTTAGCAAGTGATTATTTAGTAGATATTGGACCTTTAGCGGGATTACACGGAGGAGAAGTAGTAGCTTGTGGTACACCTAAAGAAGTTATGAATAATCCTAATAGTATTACAGGTAAATTTTTATCAGGTATTGAGAAAATAGAAGTACCTTCTAAAAGAAGAAAAGGTAATAAAAAGTATTTAGAAATTAAAGGTGCTAAAGAAAATAATTTAAAAAATATCAATGTAAAAATACCTTTAAATACATTTACTTGTGTTACTGGGGTATCAGGAAGTGGTAAAAGTACTTTAATTAATGAAATATTGTATAAAGCAGTAGCAAGTAATTTATATAAATTTAAAGAAAAACCAGGGTTGCATAAAGAAATTAAAGGATTAGAAAATATTGATAAAGTAATCGATATATCTCAAACACCGATTGGTAGAACTCCAAGAAGTAATCCTGCTACTTATACTGGTGTATTTGATGATATTAGAGATGTCTTTGCCCAAACTAAAGAGGCGAAAATAAGAGGATATGATAAAGGTAGGTTCTCATTTAATGTTAAAGGTGGAAGATGTGAAGCTTGTTGGGGCGATGGCGTAAAAAAAATAGAAATGCATTTTTTACCAGATGTTTATGTTCCATGTGAAGTATGCCACGGAACTAGATATAACAAAGAAACTTTAGATATTAAATATAAGGGTAAAAGTATTTATGATGTCTTAGAGATGCGTGTTGAAGAAGCATATGAATTTTTTGAGAATGTTCCTAAAGTTAAATCTAAATTACAAATGTTGATGGATGTCGGATTATCTTATGTTAAATTAGGTCAAAGTGCTCCTACTTTATCTGGTGGGGAAGCTGCAAGAGTAAAACTTGCGAAAGAATTACAAAAGAAACCTACAGGTAAAAGTTTATTTATTTTAGATGAGCCAAGTACTGGTTTACATAGTTATGACATTAAAAAACTGTTAACTATTTTACAAAAAATTGTCGATAATGGTGACACAGTTTTAGTAATTGAACATAATTTGGATATTATTAAAGTGGCTGATTATATTATCGATTTAGGTCCTGAAGGTGGCGATATGGGTGGAAATATTGTTGCTTGTGGGACACCTGAAGAAATTGTAAAAGTAAAAGAAAGTTATACTGGTCAATTTTTAAAACCATATTTAAAATGATTATAAAGTGGAAAAAAGTAATAAAAATGATGATTTTTAAAACTTTTTTCTTTTTTTTGCAGGAATTCACTATACTTTTGTCGTATATAACTAGTAGGAGGTGATTTAATGAAAAAGATTTTATGGTTAATATTTTTAATTATTTCTTCACTTAATTTTGTTTCAGCTCAAGTATATTATTCTGATTATTCTAATTTTAGTGATTTTCAAGAAGAAGAAGTAATTGATACCGATACAATTGATGTAATCAAAGAAGCAAGATATCTATGGTATAAGAATAATGAAGTTTTAAAAGATTATCAATTATACAATGAATATGATAAGTTTAGCGATGATTGTTATTTAACAGAATATACTAATTGGATGAGTGAAAAATTTGATAATATTGGTTATATATATGAAACCAGAGAAAAATATACTTATACTAAATCTAAAGAAGCGAGATATATTCATTTATATAATTTACAAGGTAGTTATGGTGCTTTTAGAATACCTGAATTGAATGTTAGTGTCGATGGTAAGAAAATAAATTATACTTTTACTTGTAGTGGTTGTAATAGTGATTTTGGTAACTATATTAACAATGGTAATTATGATGAAAATAGTTCTTATATTGATAACAATGGTTCTTTAATTATCGATTTAGGTAAAAGTTATCCAATTACAAAAATAAAAGTACTATTTTATATTTATGATTTAGGTAATACAGATAAATTGTATACGATCGGATTTTCTAATGATAAAAAAGATATATATGCTGCCCAAAGTTATACAATGAAATTTTCTGATTATTATTGGGATAATGCTCAAAAAGTTACTAAAACAATTTATGATTTAAATGTTCCTTTATCTACTTATAGTACTACTTATGATTCCTATGAAAAAGAAAATAATGATTATATAATTGATACAAAAATAAATTATGAATATCGTTATCAAGAAAAATGGTGTAAAGTATATACATTAGAAAAAGAATATTCAAATTATTCTAAAGAACCTATAGGTGATTATGTATACAAAGAAGAAGATAGTTTAAAATATTTTTATAGTTATCGTACTAGAGATAAGATAGATATTGAATTAAAAGAAATAACTAATAAAAATTTTGATTTAAATAATTTTATTAATTCTAGTACCGGTAAAGTTACAATAAATGATAATATCGATTGGAATAAAAATGGGACCTATGATATTCAATTTAAATTAAATGATTTAATCATTAAAGAAAAAGTCACTTTAAATATCGAAGAAAATACTATTTTCTCATTGGAAGAACAGATAAAAGAATATCAAAATAAAATAAAAAATTTAGAAGAACAATTAAATAAATGTAAATTAGATAAAGAATGTTTAAATAAAAAAGTAAACGAATTAACTAATGAAATTACTACTTTAAATAATAAACTTAAAACAAAAGAAGAAGAAATATCTAGTTTAAATAAATTAAATGATTTTAATAAAACTAGAATAACTGATTTAGAAAATGATATTAAAGAATTAAATGTTGGCATAGGTAATTTAACTTTAGAAAAGGAAAAATTACAAAAAGAACTAGATAATCAACAATTACCCAATTATATATTAAAAATAGGTAATTTAGATAATAGAATTATCTTAATAATATTTATTTTACTTCTTTATTTAAGTTATTTAATTGGTAAAAAGTCGAATAAAAAATAGGTCTAGTTTTGTCGATTCTGTATAATTTTTTAAAAAGATGTGCTAAATTATTATGGAAGGTGATAGCTTGTTAGATATTGATTTAGAATTTTGTAAAGGAATTTTATTTATAAGGTTAAAAGGAGTATTAGATAAAAATACAGTAGATAAATTAAAAGAAGAAGTAAATAATTTAGTTAAAGAAAACGGTATTAGAAATTTAGTTTTTAATATAAGTGAATTAGAATCCATCGATTGTTATGGTATCAATGCTTTACTTAATAATTATGAGTTGTGTAAAATAAATAATGGTAAAAGTTTAGTATGTGGTATGAATAACAATTTAGTTAAACATAGAATAAATAATAGTCGATTATTAAAATATATGTATGAAACGTCTGATGAATTAAGTGCAGTGAATGTAATTAATTTATAGGAGGATAAAATGGAAGAACTAATATTAGAAAATAAAAATTTAATTTATTCGATTACAAGATATTTTGAAAAATATTCAAATAAAGAAGATTTATTTCAAGCAGGTTGTATCGGTATGATTATGGCATATAAAAATTATAATCCTGATCTGAATGTTAAATTTACAACTTATGCCTATCCATATATTTTAGGAGAAATGAAAAAATTAGTTCGTGAAGATAAAAGTATAAAAATAAGTAGAAATATTCAAATGCTTAATTTAAAAATAGAAAAAGCTAACATTTTATTAACACAAAAATTAATGCGTAAACCTACTACTTTAGAATTAGCAGATTTTTTAGAGATACCTATTTATATGATCGAAGAAGCAATCAATAGTACTAAACCAATTTATAGTATCGACGAACCATTAAATGATGAAGGTAAGGATATAACTTTACAAGATACTATAGGTAAAACAGATGATATCGATGATTTGCTACTTTTAAAAGATGAATTAGCAAAACTTAATCCATTTGAACAACAATTAATTAATAAGCGTTATATCGATGATTTAACGCAACAACAAACGGCTTATGAACTTGGAATAAGTCAGGTTCAAGTATCACGTGGAGAACAGAAAATATTAACCAAATTAAAATCAAAATTAGTTGCATAAACTAATTTTTTTGTATAAAAAAAAATAATAAATACATAATAACCTTAGGAGGAATTTTATGGAAGAAAATAAATATAAAAGATTAATAGCTAAATATACACCTAAGGAAAATGTATTAAATAATGCTTTAATTGCTTTTTTAATCGGTGGAGTCATGGGATTATTAGGACAATTTTTAACGGACATTTACTCATATATTTTTAATATTGCTACAAGTGATGCAACGATGCTTATGATCGTTACTCTAGTATTTTTAGGTTGTTTACTTACTTGTTTAGGATTTTTTGATAAATTAGTTAATTTTGCTAGATGTGGTTTAATTATACCGATTACAGGCTTTGCTCACGCAGTTATGAGTGCGACATTAGAATATCGTAAAGAAGGATTTGTAACGGGAATAGGGGCTAATATGTTTAAATTAGCAGGATCTGTTATTGTATTTGGTGTTGTAAGTGCTTATATATTTGGCTTTTTAAGATTAATTATAGGAGGTTAAAATGACTTTTAAATATAATAATGTTTATATTAATGATACTGCTACAATAACGGGTCCTTATGAAGCAAATGGGCCATTATCTAAATATTTTGATAAAAGTTATAATGATTTTTATTTTGGTACAAAAACATGGGAATTAGCTGAAATAAAATTAATTGAAGAATCAATAGATATTTTATTAAATAAAGTAGGCAAAACAAAATTTGATATCGATGTTTTAGTATCAGGTGATTTATTAAATCAAATAGTTGCTACTAATTATGCTGCTTCTAGTTTAGGAATTCCTTTAATTGGAATATATGGTGCTTGTTCAACTAGTGTTTTAGGTTTAATTATTGCATCTAATATGTTAGAGGCTAAACAAGTTGAAAATGCAATTACTTCAACATCATCACATAATAATGCAGCAGAAAAACAATTTAGATATCCTGTTGAATATGGTGGACCAAAAAGAAAAACGACAACCTTTACTTCGACTGGTGGGGCTTCTGCTTATTTAACGCGTAATAAAAAAGGTATTAAAGTAGAAAGTGCTACAATCGGAACTGTTGTCGATTTAGGAGTCAAAGATGTTTACCATATGGGTGCAGTTATGGCTCCAGCAGCGGCTAAGACTATTTATGATCATTTAAGAGAAACAAAAAGAGAGATTGGCTATTATGATTTAATTTTAACAGGCGATTTAGGTATGTATGGCAAAGATATTTTAAAAGATTATATGTTGATCGAATACAATATAGAACTTAAAAATTATGATGATTGTGGTTCAATGATATATGATATAAATAAACAACCAGTATATGCAGGAGCAAGTGGTCCTGCTTGCGCCCCTTTAGTTACTTATGGTTATATATTTAATAAAATGTATAAAAAAGATATAAGAAGAGTACTATTGGTTGCAACAGGAGCTTTAATGAATACGACAATGGTTAATAATAAAAGTACTATTCCAAGTATTGCTCATGCAATAAGTTTGGAGGTGGTAGATTGATATATATAAATTCATTTATATTTTGTGGTATCGTTTGTATGATAGGAGAATTGATATTAGATAATACCAAATTGACTCCCGGTCATATAACGACTATCTTTGTTGTTTTAGGGTGCCTTTTAGATGTGTTCAATATATATGATAGATTAATATTGTGGGCAGGAGCAGGTGCTTGTGTACCAATTACTAGTTTTGGTCATTTATTAATTCACGGAGCGATGGTTTCTAGTGTCGAAGTAGGGTATATGGGATTAATGAGTGGTATGTTTAATTTAACGGCATCTGGTATTACAGCAGCAATAGTATTTTCATTTATATTATCTTTAATATTTAAACCAAAAGACTAAAGTGTTTCTTTCTTTAGTCTTTTTATTGAAAAAATATTAATTTTTTTTTATAAAAACTTGCTTTATTATTAAAAATATAGTACAATCTATATGTAGCGTTTTTGGAGTAGTACTCAAGAGGCTGAAGAGGCGCCCCTGCTAAGGGTGTAGGTCGGGTAACCGGCGCGAAGGTTCA
>CALVSP010000023.1 GCA_944359065.1 uncultured Bacilli bacterium | reverse complement strand
TATGTTTGAATCTGGTCAGAGTCGGAAGACAGCAGCCATAAGATCCTCTAAATGTGTGTGCTTTTTTTGTAGGTGATGATATGGAAAAATATATGTTAGAAGCATTAAAGGAAGCTAATAAAGCTTTTTCTATTAATGAAGTTCCTATTGGTTGTGTAATTGTAAAAGATAATAAAATTATTTCCCGGGGATACAATAAAAAAGAATCAACTAATTTAGTTACTTCTCACGCTGAAATAATCGCAATTAATAAAGCTTGTAAAAAATTGAATAATTGGCGATTATTAGATTGCACATTATATGTTACTGTAGAACCTTGTTTAATGTGTTGCGGTGCAATAATTCAATCTCGTATAAAAAAGGTTGTATATGGAACACCCAATGAAATATATGGGGCTGTGGAAATGTTAGAAAAAAATAATATTGAAGTTGAAAAAAATATTTTACAGAACAAATGTTTGTGTATGTTACAAGAATTCTTTAAAAAAAGAAGATAATTATTTAATATTTTATTTAAAAATGATATAATTATAAAGTCGAGGTGAATAATATGTATCAAGCTTTGTATCGTAAATATAGGCCAAAAACATTTGATGATGTAGCTGGCCAAGATGTGATTATAAGAACATTAAAAAATGCCGTAATAAATAATAAAATAAGCCATGCATATTTATTTGCTGGTCCACGTGGATGTGGTAAAACTTCCATTGCTAAAATATTTGCTAAATTAGTAAATTGTCAAAATAGTGTCGATGGAATGCCTTGTAATAAGTGTGTTTGTTGTACACAAACTAATGAACAAAATATGGATGTTATTGAAATGGATGCAGCATCGAATAATGGCGTTGACGAGATTCGGGAAATAAATAATAAAGTTAATTTAGTGCCATCACTTGGGAAATACAAGATTTATATTATTGATGAAGTCCATATGTTGACTATTGGTGCGTTTAATGCTTTGTTAAAAACACTAGAAGAACCACCTTCACACGTTATTTTTATCTTGGCTACTACTGATCCACATAAAGTTCCTGTGACTATTTTATCTCGTTGTCAACGTTTTGATTTAAAAAAAATACCTGTGGAAAATATTTATAATCGTTTAAAATATATTTGTGATAATGAAAATATAAAAATAGAAGAAAAAGCAATTTGGGAAATAGCACGTTTAGGTGATGGTGGATTAAGAGATGCAATTGGTATACTTGATCAAGTTGTATCATATGCTACCGATATGGTTACTTTAGAAGATGTTCATGAAGTAAATGGCACTATTTCACAAGAAGATGTGTTTAATTTAATGAAAAATGTAGTAGAAAATAATTTAACAAACGTTATTAATACTATAACTAAATATAATAATAAAGGTAAAAGTATTATAAAAATAACTGAAGAAATAATTTTATTTTTTAGAAATGCAATTTTAGCTAATACGACAACCTTAGAAGATAAAGATATTTATCAAAAAATAAACAAACATTTTTCAACTGAAGAAATGTTAAATTATATAAATATATTAAACGAGTCTTTACTCGATATGAAAAAATTTTCCAATCCAAAAATGATTTTAGAATTAGCTTTTATTAAGATATTAAACAAATCTAATTATAAAATTGAAGATAAATTAATTACACAACAACCTATTGAAACAAAAATTATTGCCCAGGAAATAAATTACGGGGAAAAATTGTCAAAAAATATTGCAGTAGAAGTAAAAAAAGGTAATATTGAAGAAAATAAAAATATTTCCGGGGAAATAAATAAAAGAGGAAATGATAGTGAATTATTAGATAAACTTAATAGATTTGTTGAAATAAGAGTAAATAATACACTTTCAAAATTTTCTAAAAAGGATACAATAGAGTTAAAAAAGAGTTTAAATAAAGTTATGGATTATGTAATGGATGAAAACTATAATATTTATGCTACAATGGTATTAGATGGTGAGTTAAAAGCTGTTAGTGATGAATATTTAATATTTAGCTATAAGACAGAACATTTATCTAATTTATTTAATGAAAATATTGTTAATATTGAAAATTTAATTAACTTAGTCTTTAATAAACCATATAAAGTAGTTGCTGTTGATAGTGAAAAGTGGGATATAATAAAAGAAAACTTTAATAGTAAAAAGCAAAAATATGAATATCAAAAAGAAATATATTCAATTGATGAAATTTTAAATAAATTGAATGTTGAGCCAGTTGATGATATTAAATCATTATTTGGTGAAATCGTAGAGTATAATTAAGGAGGAAAATATATGAATATACAAGCGATGATGAAACAAGCTCAAAAATTACAAAAAGATATGATGAATGCTAAAAAGGAAATAGATGAAACTGAATTTGAATGTACTAAATCATTTTTAACAGTTAAAGCTATGGGAAATAAAAAAATTAAATCTATTAAAATTGATATGGAAAATATATCTAAAGATGAAATGGAAATGGTTGAAGATTTAATTTTAGTTACAGTTAATGAATTGATGGATAAAATCGATAAAGAAACTGAAAAGAAAATGGGTAAATATACTCAAGGAATGCCGGGGTTATTCTAATGTTATATCCAGAAACAATTAATAATTTAATTGAGTGTTATAAAAAATTTCCTGGAGTTGGTGAAAAATCAGCTGAACGTATGGCTTTATATACGTTAGAAATGGATCAAGAAATAATTGATCTTTTTGCGCAGTCTTTAAAGGATTCTAAAAAAAATATTAAAAGATGTAAAAAATGTAATAATTTATCAGAAACAGATGTATGTCCTATATGCGGTAGTGAAACAAGAGATAAAAAAGTTATCTGTGTTGTAGAAGAGCCTAAGAATGTTTTTCAATTTGAAAAAATTGGTTCATACAATGGCTTATATCACGTATTAGATGGCTTGATTTCTCCTTTAGATAATATTAATCCTGAGGATATCAACTTAGATAGTCTTTTAAATAGAATTAAAAACAATAATATTGAAGAAGTTATAATTGCTGTTAAACCTAGTGTCGAAGGGGAAACAACAGCTTTATATATATCAAAGATATTAGAAGATAAAAATGTTACAATATCTAAAATAGCGCATGGTGTACCAATGGGAGCAGATATGGATTATGTTGATGCTTTAACATTAGAATTAGCGTTACAAGAAAGAAAAAATATAACTTGTCATACTGAATAAAATTAATTCATAGTTTTTATTGGTGAATAATATGCTAAAAAAACTATTTAATTTACTTAAACGAGTTGTTATTAGTGCATTTGTTTTATATGGCTATAATTTGTTAGTAGCCCCGATAAATTTAATAATACCTATTAATATAATTACAGTATCTTTATTAACTATTTTTGGTTTGCCTGCTTTATTTTCATTAATTATTATATTAATAGTCGTATTTTAGGAAGGTGTTAGAATGTTAGAACAATATCAAAATAGTCAGCCGATTGCTTATAAAATAATTAAAAACACATTAAGTAAAAAACATTTTGCTCACGCCTATTTAATTGAAACTAATGGGTATGATAAATCTTTTGATTTTGCTTTAACATTCGCTAAATTATTATTATGTCCTTATGAAGACTGTATTAATTGTATGCAATGTCAGATGATCGATGATAATAATTTTCCAGAATTAAAAATAATTAATCCTGATGGCAATGGTATTAAAAAAGAGCAATTAACAGAATTACAAGAAGAATTTAATAAAAAATCTATCGTAGGAAATAAAAAAGTTTATATTATAAATAAAGCGGAAAAATTAAATATTAATTCAGCTAATACAATATTAAAATTTTTAGAAGAGCCACAAGAAGGAATAATTGCTATTTTAGTAACTAATAACATTTATCAATTACTAGATACGATTATTTCAAGGTGTCAAATAATATCTTTAAATGGACAAGTTGATTTAGAAAATAAAGGCACATTTAATAAAATAGGACAATTATTAACTGATAATAATGAGGATTACAACAATTTTATTAATGATGAAAGTAATAAAGAAAAATTAGAAGCTTTATTAAAATTTATTAAATATTATGAAAATAATCATAAAAAAATATTGTTATATATGAATGATTATTGGTTTAATTATTTTAATGATAAACAAGAAATGAGTAAATATATATTATTGACGATTTATTTTTATAAAGATGTTTTAAATTATAAAATAGGCTGTAATGTTGAAATATTTGATGAATATTTAGATTTTATTTTAGATATTTCTAATAAAAATACTGTGGATAACTTAGTTAATAAAATAAATATAATAAACGAATATCGAACATATTTAGATTATAATGCTAATTTAAACTTATTAATGGATAAAATTATAATCGAATTAGAAAGTGGTGTAAGATGAAAGTAGTAGGAGTAGTATTTGATAATAATAAACAAATATATTATTTTAATCCTAAAACATTTGATTTAAGAAGAAATGTTACAGTTATTGTTGAAACAGAACGAGGATTACAATTCGGTAAAGTTATTTTACCGCCTTTTGAAATTAATGAAGAAAAAATTAAATCAATACTTAAAGATGTTGTTAGAATATCTACGAAAAAAGATTATTTAGAATATAAAAAAAATTTACGAGATGCAGAAATAGCTTTAATTAAATGTAAAAAATTAATTGAAAAATTAGAACTTAATATGCAAGTAATGGATGCTAATTTTACCTTTGATAGGTCACAATTATTATTTAGATTTTTATCAGATAATAGAGTTGATTTTAGACAACTTGCTAAAGAACTAGCCACAATTTATAAAACAAGAATTGAGTTAAGACAAGTTGGAGTTAGAGATAAGGCTAAAGAAATAGGTGGTTGTGGCTTATGTGGTAGACAACTATGTTGTGCGAGATTCAATTCTGATATGTCATCGGTATCTATTAATATGGCTAAAAATCAAAACATATCATTAAATCCAAATAAAATAAATGGTGTTTGTGGTAGATTATTATGTTGTTTAAAATATGAAGATGAAACCTATAAAGAATATCGTAAAGATATGCCTAATGTTGGTAATATTGTGGATACACCAAAAGGTCGAGGCAAAGTTGTTAGTATCGATATTTTAAATAAAAAATATTCAGTTGATATTAAAGATGTGGGGATTGTGGAGATAGATGGAAGTAACTAATTATTTGTTAGGATATAAAGATAAAT
This sequence comes from uncultured Bacilli bacterium, assembly GCA_944359065.1. GTDB lineage: Bacteria > Bacillota_I > Bacilli_A > RF39 > UBA660 > Faecisoma. Next base: position 14,902 of record CALVSP010000023.1, on the reverse strand, counting down.
ATATCGTACAAAATACACAAATGTTTAATTTTTCTTTAGATTCTGTTTTATTACCTAATTTCGTAACCTTAAATAAAAATATTAAAAACATATTAGATATTGGTTGCGGTAATGCCCCAATACCTTTAATTTTATCTACTAAAACAAATGCATTAATAACTGGTGTTGAAATTCAAAAAGAAGTTTATGATTTAGCTGTTAAATCAGTTAAAATAAACAATTTAGAAAAACAAATTAACATTATTAATGCTGATATAAATGAAATATATAATCAATTTGGGACCGAATCATTTGATGTAATAACTTGTAATCCACCTTTTTTTAAAGTGAGTGCTAAATCTAATTTAAATAAATCTGATTATAAAACAATTGCTCGTCACGAAATTAAATTAAATTTAGATGATATATTTAAAATTTCTAAAAAATTACTTAAAAACAATGGTTATGTTGCTATAGTTCATCGCCCTGAAAGATTATTAAATATATTAAATAGTATGCAAAAATATAATATTGAGCCTAAAAAAATTCAATTTATTTATCCTAAAACTAATATGGAGGCAAATATATTATTAGTTGAAGGAATGAAAAATGGTAAAAAAGGATTAAAAGTATTAAATCCTATTTATACTCACTTAGATAATGGAGAATATACCGAACAAATAAAAAAATATTTTGAAGGTGATTAAAATGGCAAAAGATTTAATTATAAGAAGTAGTAGTGCTGAATTTTTAATATTCGAAAGACAAAAAGGACAAAAAGGTGTTTCTGTTCGTTTTGAAGATGGGCAATTTATGTTTTAAAAGAATTTTCTAAAAAAGGATATTTATTAGATAAAAGAAGGATGGAAAATGGAACATTTTTTGATGAAGATTATTTTGAAACAGTACTTGCTGAAATAAGAAAAATAAGATTATCTGAAAGAAGGTTTTATCAAAAAATTACTGATATATATGCTACAAGTATAGATTATGATAGAAAATCACCTATTACAATTAATTTTTTTAAAAAAGTACAGAACAAAATGCGTTATGCTGTATCTCATCAAACTGCTGCAGAAATTATTTATAATCGCGCTAATTCAGAAAAGAAGCATATGGGACTTACATCTTGGAAAAATTCACCTAATGGCAAAATTTTAGAAACAGATATTGTTATTGCTAAAAATTATTTATCTAAAAATGAATTAGAACGAATTGTGTCCGCTTTTTTAGATTTAGCAGAAGCAAGAGCTAAAAGAAATATTCCAATGACAATGGAAGATTGGGCTACTAGAATAGATAAATTTTTATTATCTGATGATAGAGATATATTAAAAGATGCAGGGAAATATCACATGAAATTGCTTGTGATAAAGCATTAACTGAATTTGAAAAATATAGAGTAAAACAAGATAAATTGTATAAATCAGATTTTGATTTATTATTAGAAGAAAATTTAGAATAGAGGTGATTAAAATGTCACAAAAAAGCTATGATAACAGACCAACTTTATATTTAATCGCTACGCCTATTGGTAATATGGAAGATATTACTTACCGAGCTATTAATATATTAAAAAATGTTTCTGTTATATTTTCTGAAGATACAAGAGTAACTAATCAATTATTAAGTTATTATAATATCAAAAATAAATTAATATCTTCACATCAATATAATGAAAAAGAAAATATTGATAAATTATTAAAATATTTAAATGATGGACAAGATGTTGGTTTAGTAACAGATCGAGGGACTCCTATTATAAGTGATCCTGGCTATTATTTAGCGCAAGCAGCAATTAATAATAATTATAATGTTGTATCCATACCAGGGGCTACTGCTTTTGTATCAGCTTTAATAACCTCTAATATCGAAGCCCAACCTTTTACTTTTATTGGTTTTTTAAATAGTAAACAAAGTAAAAGAAGAAAAGAATTAGAAGAATTAAAAAATCATAAATATACTTTAATTTTTTATGAATCTCCTCATCGTTTAATTGATACCTTAAACGATATGTTAAAAATATTGGGAAATAGAAATATTGCTATTTCCCGGGAAATAACAAAGAAATTTGAAGAGATATATCGTGGTACTATCAGTGATGTAATTAACGAATTAGAGGTAGTTAAAGGCGAATTTGTTATAGTTGTAGAAGGTAATAAAGATGTAAACGATTTTAGTAATTTGTCAATCTTAGAACACGTTGATTTATATATAAAAAATGGTTATGATGCTAAAGAAGCCATAAAAAAAGTTGCGCACGAACGCAAACTAAATAAAAATGAAGTGTATAGAGAATATCATAAGTAGGTGATGAAATTGAAACTAATAGTAGGTTTGGGAAATAAAGGAAATGAATATAATAATACTCGTCATAATGTGGGATTTATGGTAGTTGATAATTATGTTAATAAGAATAATTTAACTTATAAATCTAAATTAGATGGATTATATGCGGAAACTGTAATTAATGGCGAAAAAGTAATATTTTTAAAACCTCAAAATTATATTAACTTATCAGGTGATGTAATTAGTAAATATATTAAATATTTTAAAATAGATATAAAAGATATATTAGTTATTCACGATGATATGGATTTAGAACTAGGAACTTTTAAAATAAGATATAAAGGTGGATCAGCAGGTCATAATGGTTTAAAAAATATTGAATCTAATTTAAAAACAAATGAATATAAAAGAATAAAAATCGGTATATCTAAAAATAATACTGATAAAATTGATTATGTTTTAGGTAAATTTAATGCTTTAGAACTATCAAAAATAAATAAAGTTATCGATATTACTTATAATATAATTGAAGATTTTGTTAGTTTATCTTTTGAAAATTTAATGAATAAATATAACGGATACAAATAAGTATCCTTTTTGGAGGTTAATATGATATTTAATAAACTATTTAATGATTATAGTAATAACAATATTGGTGGCTTAACAGATGAATTAAAATGTATCTATATTGCTAATAACTTTAAAGAAAATACTTTAGTTGTTTGTAATAGTTTATATGAAGCCAATAAAATGTATCAAACTTTAAAAAACTATGTAGACGATGTCTACTTTTTTCCGATGGATGATTTTATGACTAGTGAATTATTAGCCATATCTCCTGATTTTAAAATGACTAGATTAGAAACATTAAATAGTATTAATGATAAATGTATTGTTGTTACTAATTTAATGGGATATTTAAGATTTTTACCTCCTAAAGATGTATTTAAAAAAAGTTTTATTAAATTAAAAGTAAATGATGATATTAAAGATTTAACTACTAAACTATATGATATCGGTTATGAAAAAGATACAATTATTAATAAATCTGGTGATATGGCCGTAAGAGGTTACGTAATCGATGTCTTTCCTATTAATTATGATAACCCAATTAGAATTGAATTTTGGGGCGATACCATTGAATCAATTAGAAAATTTGATATCAATACCCAATTAACTATTGAATCAGTTGATGAAGTATTAATAATACCAAATAAAGAAGAACTATCTGATACCTATGTCGATATCAATAGTTATTTGAACGGTAAAATCTATTATAATGAATTTGAAGATATTAAAGTTGGATATCAACAACTAATGAATGAAGTATTAGAATATAATCCAAATAAAAAATACTTCTTTGATTTTAAAGAATATGATGCTATTAAATTATCCAATAATTATGGTGAATTTAATTATAGTTCCTTTAAAATAGAAGATAGATTTACTAATATTAAAGATATCTTAAAATATAAAGATAAAACAATAATTATCTGTGTTTCAAATAGATATCAAGCTAATAAAATAATTGATGAAATACCATGTGTATTTACTAATGTTAACCAAATATTCGATAAAAAAATAAATGTAGTTATATTTAATATTAATGAAGGATTTATTTTTAATGATTACATATTTATATCCGAAAATGAAATATTTAATAAAAAAAATACCATACCTTATAAAACTAACTTTAAATATGGCACTAAAATAAAAGATATATCTAAACTAGAAATAGGAGATTATATCGTTCATAATACTTATGGTATCGGTAAGTATTTAGGACTTAAAACAATTAATAAAAATGGATTAATTAAAGACTATTTACAATTAGAATATAAAGATGGCGATAAATTATATATTCCTGTGGAAAAAATAGATTTAATTAGTAAATACTCTTCTAATGAAGGTTATGTCCCTAAAATAAATAAATTAGGTTCTTCTGAATGGGCAAAAGTTAAAATGAAAGCCCGTGCTAAAGCCCACGATATAGCTAAAGAATTACTTAAAACATTTGCCTTAAGAGAAGTAAATAAAGGATTTAAATTTAAAGAAGATGATATTAATCAAATAGAATTTGAAAAACAATTTCCTTATCAAGAAACACCTGATCAACTAAAAGTGTTAGAAGAAATTAAAAAAGATATGGAAAGTAATCATCCTATGGATCGATTATTATGTGGCGATGTTGGTTATGGTAAAACAGAAATAGCCTTTAGATGTGCTTTTAAAGCCATATTATCAGGTAAACAAGTAGCACTATTATGTCCAACTACAATTTTATCTAACCAGCACTTCCTTAATGCTTTAGATAGATTTAAAGAATTTCCTGTAAATATTAGATTAATTAATAGATTTACAACACCTAAAGTATATAAAGATACCTTACTTAAATTACAACAAGGTTCTATAGATTTTGTAATAGGTACACATAGATTACTTAATGATGAAATTATCTATAAAGACTTAGGATTATTGATAATAGATGAGGAACAACGTTTTGGAGTAACGCATAAAGAAAAGATAAAAAAATTAAAAACTAATATCGATGTTTTAACCCTATCTGCAACACCAATACCTCGTACCTTACAAATGTCCTTATCTGGTATTAAAGGTTTATCAACAATTGAAACCCCACCTTCTAATAGATATCCAGTTCAAACTTATGTCTTAAACTATAATACTAAAATAATAAAAGATGCTATCTATAAAGAATTATCTAGATCAGGTCAATGTTTTATTTTATATAACCATGTTGATAGTATTGCCTCTAAAGCCAAAGAAATTCAAGATTTAGTTGGCGATGCTAAAGTAGTTTATGCTCATGGAAGAATGAATAAAACGGATATTGAAGATATAATGCTTAAATTTATTAATAAAGAATATGATGTTTTAGTTTGTACTACGATTATAGAAACAGGAATAGATATACCTAACGTTAATACATTAATAATATTAGAAGCTGATAGATTAGGTTTATCACAACTATATCAATTAAGAGGTAGAGTTGGTCGTACTAATAAAATAGCCTATTGTTATTTAATGTATAGTAAAATACTATCTGAAATAGCTACTAAAAGATTAAATGCTATTAAAGAATTTACCGAGTTAGGTAGTGGTTTATCAATAGCAAGAAGAGATTTAGCTCTAAGAGGAGCAGGCTCATTTTTAGGTGACGAACAATCAGGATTTGTCGATTCAATTGGTATTGAATTATTTACTACCTTATTAAAACAAGAAATAGATAAATTAAAAGGAATTTATGTTAAAGAAGAAGAAGATACCCAACCATTAATTGAAGTAGATACATATATATCAGATTCATATGTTAAAGATATAGATTTAAAAATAGAAATTCATAAAAAAATAAATGAAATAGATTCATATGATAAATTAGTTTCTGTTCAAAAAGAATTAGAAGATAGATTTGGTAAATTAGATGATAAATTAATAATTTATATGTATCAAGAATGGTTTGAATCCTTAGCCTCTAAATTAAATATATTAAGTATTAAACAAAATTCAAAAGAAATTGAATTAACTATTGATTCTAATATAGATGGCGAAAAATTATTCTTAGAAACATTTAAAATAAGTGGTAACTTTAGATTTGGAACACGTGGTAAAAACTTAATTATTACTTTAAAATTACAAGGATTAGAAAAGCATTTTATTTATTATTTAATTGATTTATTATTTGTGATTGAAAAAGCAACAATTAAATAAGTATTAAGTATATTATTTAATATATTGTTTAAACTAACTTTGAGGTGAATAATGAAAACAGGAGTTATAAGAAGAATCGATGAGTTAGGAAGAATAGTAATACCTAAAGAAATAAGAAGAAGTTTAAGAATAAAAGAAGGAGAAAGTTTAGAAATATTAGTTGATAATGAAAGTATTATTTTAAAAAAATATTCTATAATGAAAAATTTAAATGATTTTGCACAAAATATAACTGATTCGATTAAGTCTTTTATTAAAAATAGTGTATTAATATGTGATCAAGATAGTATAATAGCTGTATCTGGAGATTTAAAAAAACAATTATTAAATAAAAAAATTGGTAGTGATTTAGAGGTAAAATTAAATAGAAGAGAAGAAATGTTAGAAAAGCATAAGAAATCAATAAAAATAAGTGATGAAATGGAATGTTGTTATGCTGTTAGTCCTATTATTGTTAATAGTGATGTTATTGGTTTAGTAATGATTATAGGTGATGAAGTTGATGAGACTGATTTAAAATTAACCCAAATAGCATCTAAATTTTTAACTAATCATTTGGAATAAATGTAAAAATGCGTAAAATGTCGCTATTTGTATACTAATAATATTGTTATTTAATTAATTTCTATGATATATTATTATCATAGAAGGGAATATTACTATGGAACAAAAATTAACAGAAATAACACCTTTAATATTATTATTACTTCCTGTTTTTATTGCAATAATTGGAGTAATAATAAATTTTAATGTAGTAGATTTTGTTTATGTAGTATTAGTTGGTATTTTATTTTTAAGATATTTTATAGTAACAAGAAAACAAAATTAATTTTTTGTTTTTTTTAGGAGGTAATAATGGTTGATACACATTGTCATATAACTAGTGAATATTATGATAATATTAATGAAGTTATAAATAAAATGAAAGATAATATAATTATAGTAAGTGGTACTAATAAAGATGATATTAAAGAAGTAATTGAATTGTGTAAATATAAAAATGTTTATGGCACTATTGGGATATATCCGACGGAAGAATTAGATTTAAAAATAATAGAAGATAATATTAATAATAAAAAAATAGTTGGTATTGGGGAAATAGGTTTAGATTATCATTTAGAACACAACAAAGAAGAACAGATTGATAAATTTATTAAGCAATTAGATTTAGCTCAAAATTATAATAAATGCGCCGTAATACATACGAGAGATGCTATCCAAGATACTTATGATATATTAAAAAATTATAAGGATTTAAAGAAAGTAATACATTGTTATAGTGGTAGTTTAGAAATGGCTAGAGAATTTATAAAGATTAATTGTAGATTAGGTATTGGTGGGGTATTAACTTTTAAAAATAGTAAATTAAAAGATGTTATAAAAGAAATTGATCTAAAGTATATTTTATTAGAAACTGATAGCCCCTTTTTAACGCCAGAACCATTGAGAGGTACAAAAAATGAGCCTTATAATGTAATTTATGTAGCTAAAAAAATAGCGGAAATTAAAGGTATTTCTTTAGAAGAAGTATTAGATATAACTACTAGGAATGCTAAAGAGCAATTTGACTTAGAGTAAAATTTATGATACACTTAAATTATGGTAGACAAAATTGAGGTGAGACAATGAATTTTTATTTACTGAGTTTATTTAGTAAATGGGTGAGTTTGGGATTACTTTCAATTATATCTTTATTTGGTTTTGAGGTTAATGAGACTAAAAAAGAAGTAAGTAATGAAAATATTAATAAAAATGTTAATGTTGTTTCTAAAGTTATTGAATATGAAACAATTAAAACTTATGATAGTTCAATTCCTAGTAATATAACTAATGTTTTAGTTGAGGGCAAAAATGGGCTAGTATTTATTGGAACTAATAATGAAGAAATAGTTTTAGAAGAAGTTATCAATGAAGAAGTTGTTGTAGGTACAGGAAAATATGGTAAATATAAAGGTGTTATGACGGGGTATGGACCTGATTGTAGTACTTGTTCAGGTGTTGGAAATGTTTCTTGTAAAACTAAAGATAAGAAAAAATTTAATTTAATTAAAGATGGTGTTTATTACAATGATGATGAATTTGGCGAAGTAAGGGTACTTGCTGCAGCTTTATCAGAATTTCCTTGTGGAACTATTATCGAGGTAAAGAGTTCTAATTTAGGGGATTTTATGGGAATTGTAATGGATACTGGATATACGATGAGGGAACAATTAAAAGATGGAATATATCATTTTGATGTTGCTTATCAAACTGAAAAAGATGAAAATATTAGATTTGCTACCAATATGAGTGGTAATGTAGAATTTAATGTACAAAGATGGGGATGGTAACCATCTTTTTATTTCGTAAAAAAAATGATATAATTATGGAACAAAGGAGAAATAACTATGGAATATTCACCTAAAAAAATAAACGAAACAATAGAATTAAATAATTTTATTTTTAAAAAGAAATTTGGGCAAAATTTTATTATTGATGAAAATATTATCGATTCTATTATTAATAAAGCTGATATTGATAAAAGTACCTTAGTAATAGAAATAGGTCCAGGTGCAGGATCTTTAACCTATAAATTGGCTAAAAAAGCTAAAAATGTGCTATGTTATGAAATAGATACAACATTAAAAGAAATATTAAAGAATAATTTAAAAGAATTTAATAATATAGAAATTATTTATAATGATTTTTTAAAACAAAATATAAAAGAAGATATAAAAAAATATAATTATGATAAATTATATGTTGTCGCTAATTTACCTTATTACATAACTACTCCTATTTTAAATAAAATAATAGAAGATAGTATTGCTGTGGATAAAATAGTTGTTATGGTTCAAAAAGAAGTTGGAGATAGGTTTAAAGCTAAACCTAATAGTAAAGATTATAGTTCCTTATCTGTGTATTTAAATTATTATTTTGATGTTAAAAAGATATTAGATGTTAGTCGAAATGTTTTTATGCCTAAACCTAATGTTGATAGTATTGTAGTAGAATTTAGTAAAAAAGAAAAAATTAATTTAAAAAATGAACAATTGTTTTTTAAATTAGTCAGAGATTCTTTTAAACAAAAAAGAAAAAATTTAAAAAATAATTTAAAAAACTATGATTTAGATAAAATAAATAATATATTAAAAAAGTATAATTTTGATTTAACAGTAAGGGCTGAACAATTAGATATAAATATATTTATTGATATTGCTAATAATTTATAGAAAATTGCTAAAAAAAGCAATTTTTTTAAAATTTAAGCAGGAATTTGACCTCCTTTTGGCTAATATAACTAATAGGAGGTGATAAAAATAACAAAATTTTATACTGCTAAACATGAACCAGTGTTTATGTATGCAGCAGTAAAAAAAGAATTCCTAATAGCTATTTTAGAACCCATTTTAGATAAAAAAATAGTAGAATTAGAAATTCTAAATCCTAATTTAATTCAAGATCATTATAAAATACGTGGTCAGAGATTAGATTTATTAGTTAAGACAAAAGATGAAATAATCAATGTCGAATTAAACACTAATTATAGTGAAGAAGTAATGATAAGGAATTTACATTATATCTTTAAATTAGCTAGTGAAAATACAGAAAGAGGAAATAAATACAAAGTAGGTTATTCGATAATTCAAGTAAATTTAAATTTTTATAATAGTAAATATGAAAAAAATATCTACACATTATATGATAAGATAAATAAAATAGAATTAACAGATTACATTAAAATATATAATGTAGGTATAGACAAATACATAAAAAACTATTATAATAATGGTAAGAAGTTTACCAAAGGTGAAGAAGCATTAATAATGCTAGATATGGGAAAACAAGAATTAGAAGAGTTATCGGAAAAGAGTGAGATAGTGAATAATTTTAAAGAAGAAGTAATAAAAGCAAATAATGATGAGTTTGTAGTAGAATGGATAAGTCGTGAAGAAGAACAAAGACAATATGAAGAAGTAATGTATGAAAAAGGACATAATCAAGGCTTATCAGAAGGAATTATTCAAGGAGTCACTCAAGGAATCGAACAAACTAAAATTGACGTGGCTAAAAAAATGCTAGAATTAAAAATGGATTTAGAAACAATAAGTAAGATTGCTGGTTTATCTAAAGAAGAAATTGAAAGTTTAAGAAATTAAACTTTTTTTGTTAATAATATCATATATTTATTTAGGTGAAAAAAATGATAAAAAAATCCACAGCATTAAAGTTTTTGATTTTGGTTATCTTAACTATAATTACATTAATTTTATTAAAAAACAATCAATTTAAAACATTTTTTTACAAATATGTTTATAATGACAATATTAATTTTGCTAGTATAAATAAATGGTATGAAAGTAAATTTGGTTCTTCATTACCTTTTAGTAAATATTTTGAAGATGTAACACCTGTTTTTAACGAACAATTAAATTATAAAGAAAAAAATAAATATAAAGATGGTGTTGCTTTAACAGTTGATGACAATTATTTAGTTCCAGCGCTAGATTCTGGAATAGTAATTTTTATTGGTGAAAAAGAAGGATATGGTAATACAATTATTATTCAACAGGAAAATGGTATTGATTTATGGTATTCTAATTTAAAAGAGATTAATTTAAAACTTTATGATTATATAAAAGAAGGTAGTTTGATAGGAGTATCTAATAGTAATTTATATTTAGTATTTACTAAAGATGGTGAGGTAGTTGATTACCAAGAATATATTTAAAATTCATTTTTTATTTTATATAATTGGTTTAATTTGTTTTTTAACAGGTAATTTTAAAAATTTTATTATATTTAGTTCAATTATAATCGTTCATGAATTAGGTCATATTGTAGGTGCTTTAATTTTTAAATGGAAAATTGAAAAGATAATATTATTACCATTCGGTGGTATTACTATATTTAATGAAAATATCGATAAATCATTAAAAGAGGAATTCATAATAGCTATATTAGGTCCCTTATTTCAATTGATATTTTATTTATTATATAAGGATAATGAAATATTTAATTATTATAATATAGCAATACTATTATTTAATTTATTACCTATTTATCCTTTAGATGGTAGTAAAATATTTAATGTTTTGTTTAATTTGTTTTTACCATATAAATTAAGTCATATATTAAGTATTATTATATCTTTTATATTTATATTTTTACTATGTTTATATAAAATAGATTTATCTTTAATTTTAATTTTTATAATAGTTGAAGTATTTAAAGAAATAATTAAGCATAAATATTATTTTAATAAATTTTTATTGGAAAGATACTTAAATGATAACAATTATAAAAAACGTAAAGTTATAAAAAAAATAACAAATATGAAGAAACAAACTAAACATATTTTTAAAATTAATAATAAATTTTATACGGAAAGAGAAATTATTAAAAATATGTTTGACAAATAAAGGGAAGTGTGCTAAAATTAGGAACTGTGTAGAGGCCTCTCTACAACCGCACAGAAAAGGTTTAAAGTATAATCACCTTAATGGCGAGTCTGAGATTAAAGGAGGTAAAAAAATGAAAGCAATAATTGAAACAGGTGGCAAACAATACTATGTTGAAGAAGGTTCAGTTATCTATGTTGAAAAATTAGATGTTGAAGCTGGTAAAAAAGTTGTATTTGACAAAGTATTAATGATTAATGATGTTCCTGGTCATCCTTATTTAAGTAATGTAACAGTAGAGGGTGAAGTTATTAAACACGGTAAAGATAAAAAGATTAAAGTATTTAAATATAATCCTAAGAAAAAATACCGTAAAACTCAAGGACATCGTCAACCTTATACTAAAGTAGAAATTAAGAAAATAATTGAAAAATAATGATTAAAGTAAGTATTAAAGAAAAACAAATAGTAATAAAGGGACACGCTAATTATGATGAATTAGGGAAAGACATAGTTTGTGCTTCCGTATCTTCGATGGTAATTACTACAGTTAATGCTATATTAAGAATCGATAGTGAAGCAATTAAATATAGTGATAATGATGGTGTTATTATCGATATTATTAAAGATGATCAAATAGTAAAAAAACTAATTAATAATTTAGTTAGTTTATTAGAAGATTTAAAAAAACAATACCCTAAATATATAGAAATAAGGAGGTGTTAATTGTGTTAAAATTGATGCAATTAAATATACAATTATTTGCTCACAAAAAAGGACAAGGTTCTACTAAAAATGGTCGTGATTCAATATCTAAAAGACTAGGAGCTAAAGCTAGTGATGGTGAGTATGTAACAGGTGGATCTATTTTATATCGTCAAAGAGGAACTAAAGTTTATCCAGGTGTTAATGTTGGAATTGGTTCTGATGATACTGTTTATGCTAAAATAGATGGATATGTTAAATTTGAAAGAGTTGGAAAAGATAAAAAACAAGTAAGTGTTTACGCTACTAAATAGTTTTTTATCTTTTTTTAAATAAATATTTACAAATAAAGAACAAAATTAAAAAAAATATGGTATAATTACCATAGAGGTAGATTATATGAAGATATTATTGATTGTTGATGATTCTAGTTTGATTACGATGTTTGCATCGAAAATGTTTAAAGATGAATACAATGTAATAACTGCTAAAGATGGAAAAGAAGCGATAGAAGCAGTTAGAAATAATTTTGATAATGAATTTGTAGGAATGTTTTTGGACTTAAATATGCCTAATTTTAATGGCTTTGAAGTTTTAGAAGTATTTAAAAATCACAATTTATTTAATAAGATACCAGTTTGTATTTTAACTGGAGATGATACTAAAGATTCAATTGATAAAGTATTTAATTATCCAATTGTCGATGTTTTAAATAAGCCATTTAATGAAAAAGAAATAAGAGCAAGTTTAGAAAAAATGATTTTAAGAAAATAGTATTTACTACTATTTTTTTTTAATGTATAATGTATTTGGTGATTTACTATGTTTATTGATGAAGTAAAATTAGAACTTATCGCTGGAACTGGTGGCGATGGATGTATGGCTTTTAGAAGGGAAAAATTTGTTGAAATGGGCGGTCCTTATGGGGGCAATGGTGGTAAAGGTTCGGATATTATATTTAAAGTTGATGAAGGATTAAATACTTTGATTGATTTAAGATATCAAAAACAAATTAAAGGTAAAAAAGGGGAAAATGGTCAAGGTAAAGGAATGAATGGTGCGAAGGCAGAAAATGTTATTGTTAAAGTACCATTAGGAACTGTTATTACTGATTTAGATACTAATTTGATTATTGCTGATTTAACCAAAAAAGATGATGAAGTTGTAGTGGCTGCTGGTGGAAGAGGTGGAAGAGGTAATATTGCTTTTGCTACTAAGTCAAATCCCGCACCACATTTTGCCGAAAATGGTGAACCAGGTGAAGTTAGAAATGTTAAAGTGGAACTAAAATTATTAGCTGATGTTGGATTAGTTGGTATGCCTAGTGTTGGTAAATCGACTATCATATCGCAAATATCAAAAGCAAAACCTAAAATAGCAGCTTATCATTTTACAACTTTAAACCCTAATTTGGGTGTTGTAAAATCAAATAACTCATCTTTTGTGGTAGCAGACTTACCGGGATTAATTGAAGGAGCTTCAAGAGGCGATGGTTTAGGAGATCAATTTTTAAAGCATATTGAACGAACAAGAGTAATAGCCCATGTTATCGATATGGGGGCTACTGAAGGAAGAAATCCTTATGAAGATTATGTAATTATAAATAACGAACTAAAACAATTTAATTCTAAAATATTAGAAAAACCACAAATAGTTATAGCAAATAAAATGGATATGCCTAATGCCTTAAGCAATTTAGAAGAATTTAAGAAAAAAGTAGATGTTCCTATTTATCCTATTAAAGCAATCACTAATGAAGGATTAAAGGAAGTAGTCGAAGTATTAGCAAGTATGTTAGATAAAATTAAAAAAGAACCTTTGTATGAAGAAGAAAAATTTGAAAGTCATATTTTATATAAATTTAAAGAAGAAAAACCATTTACGATTGTTAAAGAAGGCAATACCTGGATTATAAAGGGCGATAAAATAGAAAAATTGTTAAAAATGACTAAATTCAATACTGATGAATCTGCTAATAGATTTGCTAATAAATTAAGAAAATATGGTGTCGACGATGAACTTAGAAAATTAGGAGCAAATGAAGGCGATACTATCAGAATATTAGATTTTGAATTTGAATATAAAGAATAAAGCACTTAATTGTGTTTTTTTAATTAAAAATATGGACTTTTTAATTGATATTGGTGTAGAATATAAATAGGAGATGATTAGATGAAATATTTTCTTGTCGGAATAAAAGGAACAGGAATGAGTGCTTTAGCGCAAATTCTTGATGGATTAGGATATGAAGTAGAAGGTAGTGATAAACCTGATCACTTTTTTACTGAACAAGCTTTACTAGATAGAGGAATAAAAATATATGAATTTAATAAAGATAATATAAAAGAAGATATGGTGATAATTCAGGGCAATGCTTTTAAAGATACACATGAAGAAATTGTAAGAGCAAATGAATTAGGTTTAAAAATATATTCTTATCAGGATATGGTTGGTAAATTAACTAGAATGTTTGAAACTATTACAGTTGCTGGATGCCATGGTAAAACAACGACTACGGCAATGTTAAGTCATGTTTTAAAAAATATTACTGGATGTAATTATTTAATTGGTGATGGTACGGGGTATGCTTCAAAAGATAATAAATATTTTGCATTAGAGGCTTGCGAATATAAGAGACATTTTTTAAGTTATAAACCTTATTATGCTATTATAACTAATATAGAATTAGACCATATTGATTATTATAAAGATATAGATGATGTTATTTCTGCTTATCAAGAATACGCTAAATTAGCTGAAAAAATGGTTATTGCTTGTGGTGATGATCCATATACTCATACATTAGAAGTAAATGTTCCTAT
>CALVSP010000022.1 GCA_944359065.1 uncultured Bacilli bacterium | reverse complement strand
ATTCAATCCTATATTCATTTCTAGGTAAAACATCGATTACTTTACCTTCAACTTCTATAACATCATTATTAGCCATTATATCACCTCTTTGTTAAGATTTCATACCCATCTTTCGTAACAACAATCGTATGTTCAAAATGGGCCGATGGTTTATCATCAGCAGTGATGATAGTCCAATCATCATCTAAAATATAAATATCAGCAGTTCCTAAATTAAGCATTGGTTCTACCGCAATAACCATACCTTTTCTTAAAGTCATTCCAGTATTTTTTTTACCATAGTTTGGAACATCTGGTGATTCGTGTAAATGCTTACCAACACCATGACCAACTAATTCTTTAACCACGCCTAATTTATGGTCTAATGCATACTTTTCCACAGCATAACCAATATCACCAATCTTCATACCCGGTTTAATAACACTTAATCCTTCATATAAAGATTTTTCTGTATGCTCTAATAAATATTTTTTTTCTTCACTAATATTCCCAACCGGATAACTCCAAGCTGAATCACCGTGATAGCCTTTATAACAAGCCCCAATATCAATAGATATAATATCGCCATCTTGTAATACTCTATCTGATGGAATACCGTGAACTACTTCTTCATTAACCGAAGTACAAATAGAAGCAGGATAACCTTCGTAGTTTAAAAATGAAGGAGTAGCATCTCTACTTATAATATAAGCATAAGCAAGTTTATCTAATTCTTTAGTCGTAATACCCGGTTTAATAAATTGTTTTAAATAATTATGAGTATCACCAACTATTTGACCTGCTATTCTTAATAATTCTATTTCTTCACTTGATTTAATCATTTTTAACCTCGATTAATAATTTTTTCAATTTCACTTAATGTTCTTTCTTTACTTATACCACTACCAACTGTAAATAATTTACCTTTACTTCTAAAATAATCTAATAATGGATAAGTTTCATTCATATATGTTTGATACCTTTTCTCAAAAGTTTCTAAATTATCGTCACTTCTTTTAGTTAAAGGTCCATTACATATATCACAAGTACCAAATTTCTTTGGTTTATTATCATCAATTTGATCATTATATACAGCGCCACAAGTTGGACAAGATAATCTTCCAACAATTCTTTTTTGCGTAACTTCTTTAGATGCATCTAAATAAATTACATATCCAAGTGGTCTATTTAATTTTTCTAATAATTTCATATAACTTTCAGCTTGACTAACATTTCTTGGAAAACCATCTAAAATTATTCCATTTTGACAATCTTCTTTAGAAATTCTTTCTTCTAAAAGTTTTAATACTAAATCATCAGATACTAAAGCTCCACTTTCCATTGTCTTTTTAACTATATCGCCCAACTCACCAGTAGCTGCTCTTAATAAATCTCCTGTAGAAATATGAGGTATTTGATATTTTGAAGACAATAATTTTGCTTGAGTGCCCTTACCAGCAGCGGGAGGAGCGATTAAAATTATATCTTGCATTATCTTCTTCCTTTTCTATAACTTCTACTTTGTAATTGACTTTCTAATTGTTTATAAGTTTCTAAAGCAACACCTACAACAATTAATAATCCTGTACCCCCGATTGATACATTTCCAGATAATCCTGAAAATAAACCGAATATAACAGGTATACCAGCTAAGATAGCTAAGAAAAATGCTCCTACTATCGTAATCCTACTTATTACATAACTAATATAATTAGTAGTTTCTTTACCTGGTCTTACCCCTGGAATAAATCCACCATTTTTACTTAAATTATCGCTCATTTCGCTTGGCTTAATTTGCATAAATGTATAAAAATAAGCAAATACAAATATTAAGATAATATATAATGAGAATCCCACAGGGCTAGTCATTGACAAATATTGATTAACAAAATTTGTAAATGATTCATTTTTAACAAATGATGCTATAAATGATGGTATTGATATTAATGCTGATGAAAAGATTACTGGCATAACACCTGCTGAATTTAGTTTAAATGGAATGTAGTTTTGTCTACCACCAAATGAACTATTAGATTTATTAGCGTATTGAACGTTAATTCTTCTTTCAGCACCTTCAACATAAACAATACCTAATGTAATAGCAATATAAACTATAACATATAATACGAATAATAATATTCCTGTTATTGAACTATCACTAGTTAATTGACTAAATGCAGAAGCAAACATTGTTGGCATACTAGAAATAATACCAGCCATGATAATTAAAGATATACCATTACCAATTCCTTTAGCAGTAATTTGATCACCTATCCATAACAATAGACAAGTACCAGCAGTTAAGACTAAAGCAAATTGTAAATAATCTAAATTTAATATTCCACTTCCTGCACTTCCTAAAAAGGCAAATGAATAAACATATCCTTGAACAAATGCTAAAGCAATACCACAGATACGAGTTATTTTATTTAATTCGTTTCTTCCTGTACCACCTTGATTTTTAAGTTCTGATAAATAAGGAACAATATCCATTGCTAAGATTTGAATAATAATTGATGCTGTGATATATGGCATAACACCTAGAGCAAAAATAGAAAATTGTCCTAAAGCGCCACCACCCATAACATTAATTAATTCTAAAAATCCTAATTGCGTTACACCTAATTGATATTTATCAATACCTGGAACAATTATTGCTTTTCCTAGTACAAAGACAAATAAACAAGCTAAAGTGAATAATATTCTTTTTTGAATATCTTTATTTTTTGCATTAAATATTTGCTTAATAGTTGCAAACATTTTACATCACCTCTATTTTTCCACCATTACTTTCAATTTCTCTTTGTGCACTACTAGAAAATTTATGTGCTCTTACAGTTAATTTTTTAGTTAATTTACCATTACCTAATACTTTTATACCATCTAATTGATTCTTAATTAATCCCATTTCTTTTAATAATTCTGGAGTAACAACTGCTCCATCTTCAAATCTATTTAAATCACTTAAATTAATAGTTGCATATCTAGTTTTAAATCTAGCGTTACTAAATCCTCTTTTTGGAAATCTACGGAATAAAGGTAATTGTCCACCTTCAAAACCTGGTCTTACTCCTCCACCTGAACGAGCATTTTGTCCTTTATGACCTTTACCACTTGTTTTTCCTAAGCCACTACCTGGTCCACGTCCTACACGTTTTCTTGTAGTTGTAGCACCATCGTTAGGTTGCATTGTATGTAGTTTCATTACATTATCTCCTCAACTTTTTTTCCTCTTAATTTAGCAACTTCTTCAACTGTTCTTTGTGATTTTAAAGCTTTTAATGTAGCATAAGCCATATTAACTTTAGTGTTTGATCCAAGTGATTTAGATAAAATATTTTTAACACCAGCTAATTCTACTACTGCTCTTACAGCACCACCCGCTTTAACTCCAGTACCATCACAAGCAGGTTTAAGTAAAATCTTACTAGCTCCTTGTACACCAGTTGCTTCATGTGGGATTGTACCATTAACAACTGAAACATTAACTACGTTTTTAGTAGCAGCTGCAACAGCTTTTTTAATTGCATCAGGTACTTCATTAGCTTTACCTGTTCCAATTCCAACGCGACCTTTACGATCTCCTACTGCTACAGTAGCTGAAAAACGGAAATGACGACCACCTTTAGTTACTTTAGTAACTCGACCAATATTGATAATTTCTTCATCAAATTGTTTTGGGCGTGGTTCTCTTTTAGTTTTTTCCATAATTCCCTCCTTAAAATTCTAATCCATTTGCACGTGCGGCATCAGCTAATGCTTTTACACGTCCATGATAAAGGTATCCGCCTCTATCAAATTGTACTTTTGTAATTTTTAATTTATTTGCTCTTTTAGCTAAAAGTTCTCCTACTTTAGTAGCTGCTTCGATATTAGAACCATTTTCTAATTTAAGTTCTTTATCGATTGAAGAAGCACTAACTAAAGTTACACCTTTAGTATCATCAATGATTTGGGCAAAAATGTTGCTATTACTTCTAAATACATTTAATCTTGGGCATTCACTAGTACCTTTTACTTTATTTCTAACACGAGTATGTCTAGCAACACGGGCAACATTTCTTGATTCTTTTTTAATCATTTTAACGTCTCCTATCTAATTATTTAGCAGCCTTTTTACCAACTTTACGGATAATGTGTTCATCTGTATAACGAATACCTTTTCCTTTATATGGTTCTGGTTTTCTAATTTTACGAACGTTAGCTGCGAATTCTCCAACTAGTTGTTTATCTGCTCCTCTTACAAATAATTCTGTATTACTTGGAACTTCTAATTTGATTCCTGCAGGAATACTTACTTCAACTGGATGAGAATAACCAGCAGTTACAACTAAGTTGTTACCTTTTAAATTAAAACGATATCCAACTCCAACTGCTTCTAATTTTTTTTCAAATCCTTCACTTACACCAACAATCATATTTTTAATATTAGCGTTAGCAGTACCGTGAAAATTTTTGTAATTATCATTATCTCTTGTAATAACTACTTCATTTTCTTTTACTTCAACAGTTATATGTTTATTAACTTCAGTAGAAAGTTCACCTTTTGGTCCTTTAACTGTTACTTTATTTCCATCAACTGTTAAAGTTACGTTACTAGGAAGGTTTAATACTCTATTTCCTATACGACTCATTTTATCAATTCCTTTCTACCAAATGTAAGCTAATACTTCGCCACCTAAATTAGCAGCTTTAGCATCTTTACCTGTCATAATTCCTTTTGATGTTGATATAATA
The DNA here is from genome assembly GCA_944359065.1 of uncultured Bacilli bacterium. GTDB lineage: Bacteria > Bacillota_I > Bacilli_A > RF39 > UBA660 > Faecisoma. The sequence goes on along the minus strand of CALVSP010000022.1, from coordinate 15,599 downwards.
GCAATACCTAAACCATTTAATACTTTTGGTATTTCTTCAGATTTAGCGTAAACTCTTAATCCTGGTTTAGATATTCTCTTTAATCCTGTAATAACTCTTTCTTTGTTATTATATTTTAAACTTAAGACAATAATATCTTGAACATTATTTTTCTTAATTTTATAATCGTTGATAAATCCTTCATTTTTTAAGATTTTAGCTATTTCAACTTTTACTTTTGATGAAGGTATTTCAACTTCTTTATATCGCATAGTATTCGCATTACGAATACGAGTTAACATATCTGCGATTGGATCTGTTACCATATAATCCTCCTTTTCTTACCAACTTGATTTTTTAACACCTGGTATTTGTCCTTTATAAGCTAATTCTCTAAAGCAAATTCTACAAATTCCATATTTTTTAAGTACAGCATGTGGTCTTCCACAAATGCTACATCTTGTATATTTACGAACTTTGAATTTTGGTTTACGACTAGCTTTAATAATCATGCTTTTTTTAGCCATAATCTCCTCCTATTTTTTAAATGGCATTCCAAAACCTTTTAATAGATCATGAGCTTCTTCATTAGTTTTAGCAGTTGTTACGAATACAATATCCATACCTCTTACTTTTACTACATCATCATAGTTAATTTCAGAGAATATTAATTGTTCGGTTAAACCTAATGTGTAATTTCCACGTCCATCGAATGATTTATTAGATAAACCTCTAAAATCTCTTACACGTGGTAATGTAATACTAATTAATTTATCTAAGAAGTTATACATATTTTCACCACGTAATGTTACTTTACATCCGATAGCTTGACCTTCTCTAATTTTAAATCCTGCGATAGCTTTTTTAGCTTTAGTTGCAACTGGTTTTTGACCTGTAATAATTTCTAAATCTTTCATAGCAGCTTCTAACATTTTACTATTATGTGAAGCATCTCCAACACCCATATTAACAACTATTTTATCTAATTTTGGAACTTCCATAACACTTTTATAATTATATTTAGATTGTAATTCTTTTACAATTTCGTTATTATACTTTTCTCTTAGGCGGTTCATAATACCCTCCTTCCTTAATCAAGATTTTCGTTAGATTTTTTACTAACTCTAACTTTTTTTCCTGCTTTATTGGTAGTATGGCCTATGCGAGTAGGTTTTTTTGTTTTTGGATCTATAATCATAACATTTGAAGCATCGATAGCAGCTTCTCTTTCAACGATAGATCCAGATTCTTGACCGTTTGGTTTAAGGTGTTTTTTAACCATATTAACGCCTTCAACAACTACTTTATTTTCGTTTTTTAAAGTTTTAATAATAGTTCCTTCTTTACCTTTACTCTTTCCGGCGATAACAACTACTTTATCTCCTGTTTTTAATTTCATAGTTTCCTCCTATAACACTTCTTTTGCTAGTGATACAATTTTCATGAAATCTTTATCACGTAATTCACGTGCTACTGGACCGAAAACACGAGTTCCAATTGGACTCTTATCATCTTTAATAATAACGCAAGCATTATCATCAAATTTGATATAAGAACCATCTTCGCGTCTTAATCCGAATTTACTTCTAACAACAACAGCCTTGACAACTTTTCCTTTACCAACTGTTCCGTTAGGAGTAGCATTTTTTACAGTTCCAACAACTATATCACCAATATTTCCTGTCTTAACTTTGCTGCCACCTAAAACTCTAATTACAGATATTTCTCTTGCACCTGAGTTATCGGCAACTTTAAGACGACTTTCTTGTTGAATCATAATTAATCCTCCTTATCAATTATAAGATAATTGCTTTTTCTACTACTTCAACTAATCTATAACGTTTAGTTTTTGATAGTGGTCTTGTTTCTTGTATTCGAACAGTGTCACCAACGACTGCTTCGTTTTTTGGATCGTGTGCAGCATATTTTTTAGAATATTTAACACGTTTCCCATATTTACTATCTTTTTTATATGTTTCTACTAATACTGTAATTGTTTTATCACAAGCATTACTTACAACTTTACCAACTAATTCATGTCTATTTTCCATAGTTACCTCCTAATCATTTAGTTCGCGTTCACGAATAATAGTTTTCATTTTAGCGACTAACTTTCTTAATTCTTTGATTCTTGAAGGTTTTTCAAGATTTCCAGTTGCTTGGCTAAAACGTAAATTGAATAATTCTTCTTTATATTCTTCGATTTTTTTGTTTAATTCTTCTGTTGACATTTCTCTAATATCCTTAGTTTTCACGTTTTTCACCATCCTTTTTTACAAATTTACATTTAATTGGTAATTTGTGCATTGCAAGTCTTAATGCTTCTCTAGCAACTTCTTCTGAAACACCAGTTATTTCGAACATAATTTTATTTTTCTTAACAACTGCAACCCACATTTCTGGTTGACCTTTACCTTTACCCATACGAGTTTCTAAAGGTATTCTAGTTAATGATAAGTGCGGGAAAATATTAATATATACTTTTCCTCCACGTTTCATATAACGAGTCATAGCAACACGAGCTGCTTCGATTTGTTGTTGTGTAATCCAAGCTCCTTCCATAGCTTGTAATCCATATTCACCAAAGTGTAATTCTGTATTACCTTTAGCTAATCCATCATAAGGTAATCTATGAGGACGACGATACTTAGTTCTTTTTGGTATTACGGCCATCTTTCATACCTCCCTTATCATCAGATGCTTTTAAAATTTCACCTTTATAAATCCATACTTTAACTCCAATTTTTCCATAAGTTGTATTAGCTTCTTTATGTGCATAATCTACATCTGCTCTTAAAGTATGTAATGGAATCATTCCTTCAGTATAACCTTCAGTTCTTGCCATATCAGCTCCACCAAGTCTTCCTGAAACAGCAGTTTTGATTCCTTTTGCTCCGGCTTTCATTACATTTCTAATAGCTCTTTTTTGAGCAATTCTAAATGAAACACGGTTTTCAATTTGGTGAGCGATATTTTCAGCTACTAATGCAGCAGCTAAATCAGGTTTTTTAACTTCCATAATTGAGATTTGAATATCTTCACCAACTAATTTACTTAATTCTTTCTTTAATTTTTCAATTTCTTCGCCACCATGACCTATAACTACGCCAGGTTTAGCAGTATTGATAATTACATCGGTCTTTTTGGCTGTTCTTTCAATTAGGATACTAGCTACTGATGCATCTTTTAATTTTTTGAATAAAAATTTACGAATTGTATCATCATTTTTGATATATCTAGCGAAATCTTTATTACCTGCATACCAAGTAGATTCCCATTTTTTATTGATGCCGATACGAAGTCCTATTGGACTAACTTTTTGACCCATGTTTTTCCCACCTTTCTTTATTTATTATCACTTACAACGATTGTAATGTGGCTTGTTCTCTTTTTGATTGGATCTACATGTCCACGAGAACCAAATTTCATTCTTTTCATTACTAAGCCTTCATCTATATAGGCTTCTTTAACTTTTAAATCTTCTACTTTTAATCCTAGATTATTAGTAGCATTAGCTGTAGCAGATACTAATACTTTTTTGATTAGTCTTGCAGCTTCTTTATTTAAATTAGATAAAATTACTTCTGCTTCTGCTACACTTTTGCCACGAACTAAATCTATAACTAAACGAGCTTTACGAGGGGCTATTCTTACATTTTTAGCGATAGCTCTTGCTTCCATTTGTTACTCTCCCTTCTTGGTAATTATTTTTTACCTTTGTCATCACCATGTCCACCAAATTTACGTGTTGGTGCGAATTCACCTAATTTATGTCCAACCATATCTTCTGTTACATAAACAGGAATGAATTCTTTACCATTATGAACAGCAAATGTGTGTCCAATAAATTCAGGAAAAATTGTTGAACGGCGAGACCATGTTTTAATAACTTCTTTTTTTCCACTTTCGTTAACTGCTTTAACTTTCTTCATTAAACTTTCATCAACGAATGGACCTTTTTTTAGACTTCTTGCCATCTAATCAATCCTTTCAATTATTTTTTACGACGACGAACTATTAATTTGTCGCTAGCTTTTTTATTTTTACGAGTCTTATAACCAAGTGCTGGTTTACCCCAAGGTGTAACTGGACCTTTTCTACCGATTGGTGCTCTACCTTCACCACCACCATGTGGGTGATCGTTAGGGTTCATAACTGATCCACGAACTGTTGGTTTAATACCCATATGTCTTTTTCTTCCAGCTTTACCAATATTAACTAATTCGTGATCTTCGTTTCCTACTTCACCGATTGTCGCTCTATTAGTAGCAATTACTTTTCTAACTTCGCCACTTGTTAATCTTAATAAAGCATATTTTCCTTCAAATCCTAAGATTTGTACTGAACTACCAGCTGATCTAGCTAATTGACCACCTTTACCAGCTTTTAATTCAACATTATGTACCATTGTTCCTTCTGGAATTTTGTTAAGTGGTAAGTTGTTTCCAACTTTGATATCAGCATTTTCACCTGATTCAATTTGCATACCAACTTTTAATCCTTTAGGAGCAATTATGTATCTTTTTTCACCATCAGCATAGTTAATCAAAGCGATATTTGCTGTTCTGTTTGGATCATATTCGATTGAAGCAACTGTTCCAATAACATTATCTTTATTTCTTTTGAAATCGATAATTCTATATTTTCTTTTTGCTCCACCACCACGATGTCTAACAGTTATTCTACCTTGATTATTACGTCCGCCTTTTTTAGTTAAGGTAATAGTCAATGATTTTTCTGGAGTAGTTTTAGTGATTTCATCATTTACTAATCTTGACATACCACGTGTTCCATTAGTCATTGCTTTATATGTTTTAACTGCCATAGTTTCCTCCTTATTAGTTTAGTTCGATTGAACTTCCATCTTTTAATTTAACAATAGCTTTTTTAACTTTGTTTGTGTAACCAGTATATTTACCAACTCTTTTTTTTCTTGGTCTTACTGTTACAGTATTTACACTTTCAACTTTAACATTGAAAACTTTTTCCACAGCTTGTTTAATTTGTGTTTTATTTGCTTTTGGATCAACGCTTAATGTTACTATATTGTTAGCCTTTAAATCATTTGATTTTTCAGTCATAATTGGGCCTTTAATAATATCTCTATAGTTTTGCATTAAAGCACCTCCTCTAATTTCTTAACTGCTGCTTCAGTAATTACCATTGTATCTGCATAAACAACATCGTAAGTATTTATTTCATCGACGCTTAATAATAATACATTATTTAAGTTTCTTGAACTTAATACTAATTCATCTGTTAATTCATCTACAACTACTAAAACTTTTTTAGTTAAGTTTAATGATTTTAAAATTTCTTTGAAATCCTTTGTTTTATTAGATATTTCTAATTTATCTAAAACGATTAATTTGCTTTCAATTGCTTTATAAGCTAAAGCTGATTTTAACGCTAAACGACGTTCTTTTCTATTCATTTTGATAGCATAACTTCTTGGATGTGGTCCGAATACTACGCCACCTCCTGGCCAATGTGGAGCTCTAGTTGATCCTTGTCTTGCTCTACCTGTACCTTTTTGTCTCCAAGGTTTTCTACCTCCACCTGATACTTCACTTCTTGTTTTAGTATCAGCAGTACCTTGTCTAAAGTTATTTCTTGCTAATCTTAATGCATCATATAAAACAGCGTCATTTGGTTCAATTCCCCAAATTTCATTGTTTAATTTGATGTCACTAACTTTTTCACCTTTTGTATTTAATACTTGTAATTTTTCCATATTATGCCTCCTCGCTTTCAGCTTCTAAGGCAGGTTCTAATTCTGCTTTTTCTTGAGTATCTTCAGCCATTACAACTTCTTCGTAAGATACTAATTCATCACTTGGATTAACTTTACCGTTTGCTTTAACAGCAGATTTAATAATAACTAAACTATCTTTAGCACCAGGAACATTTCCTTTTACTAAAATACAGTTATTTTCTAAATCAACAGCAATAATTTCTAAGTTTTGAATTGTTACAGTCAATGTACCCATGTGTCCTGGTAATTTTTTACCTTTGAAAACACGCATTGGTCTCATTGTTCCCATTGAACCTGGTTTTCTGTGATAGTGTGAACCATGTCCCATTGGTCCTCTTGATTGATTGTGTCTTTTAATAACACCTTGGAACCCTTTACCTTTAGTAGTTCCTGTTACATCAACAACTTCACCAACTTCAAAGATATCTGCTTTGATTTCTTGACCTAGTGAATAATTGTTAATATCTACACCTCTAATTTCTTTAAAGAAGCGCTTAGGTGTAGTGTTTGCTTTATTGGTATGCCCAATAGAAGCCTTTGTCGCTAACTTTTCACGTTTTGTATCAAAACCTAATTGGATTGCTTCGTAACCATCATTTTCTTTAGTCTTAATTTGTGTTACCACATTTGGTTCTACAGAAATAACTGTTACTGGAACTACTTTATTAGATTTTGTAAATACTTGCGTCATTCCAATTTTACGACCTAAGATTCCTTTCATATTTTTCTCCTCCTACATTTTAATTTGAATATCAACACCACTTGGGATATCTAGATGAGTTAATGCCTCAATAGTCTCCTTACTTGGGTTTTTGATATCAATTAGTCTTTTGTGTGTTCTTTTTTCGAATTGTTCACGACTATCTTTATCTTTGTGAACAGCTCTTAAGATAGTTATTTTTTCGATTTCAGTTGGTAATGGGATTGGTCCTGAAACTTCTCCCCCAGTTCTTTTAACTGTTTCAACTATTTTCGCACAAGCCTTATCTAATGATTTGTGTTCAAATGCTTTCAACCTAATACGAATTTTTTCTTTAGACATAATATCCTCCCTTCGCCTATATCTCGTATAGACTCGCTCCGTACAAATAACCCGATTTACCTTTTAAATTATTTTCAACTTAACCTGGTGTATCGGCAACCTTGCACATCATCGCAGTCACACATTCAAAATTATACAATAAAAATATATGAAAATCAAGCATTTTTTTGCATTTTTTGTTAATTTTTTCGAAAAATATTTAATCTAATATGTCAATTTATAATTTTATAAAAAAAGACATATTTTCATACATCTTTATTATATCTTAAATTATTAATACCCATATCAAAATATTTATTATGATCTATAAAATTTCTTTTTTTATAATCATAAATATGTATTAAATCATTTTTAATAACAATCGGATATTTATTTTTAAATCTATCTTCTAATATAGATTTAGTAACATTATATTTTTTATTAATATTATATTTAGATATCATTGCCTCTAAATTGCCATATATAACAAGTTCTAAATTAGGATGTTTATGATATCTATTATGATAGGCATCAATTATATTTTTGATTTGTGTATCAGTTAGTTCATAAGATAAACATATTTGTTTAACATTATGACTATGTAAGAACGCTACTGAATAAGAATTAGTAACATTAAATGAAAAATCTGTTAATATATCTTTATATATTAAACTACCTAATTCACCTATCAATAATTTTTTATTGTATTCTTTATGTTTTTCAATAACTCGATCTAATTTTAATACTTTTCTTGAATCATCAATTTTATTATATAAATTTTCATCCATATAAATATATTTATAATTACTATTTTTATCATAATCTTTAATATCATTAATTAAAATATTATAATTTTTTTCTTTAGAAAAATCAGGTAAATCAATACTATATTCTTCTTTAATATATTCATATTTATATAGTCTTTTTTCATTTAATAAATTAACAAATTTATTTTTCAATTCATTTAATTCTTTAATTGGTATAAATATATTAGTATCACCTACTATATTTAATTCATCAAATTCATATATAGTATTACCTAATTTGTTTAATTGGTCTTTTATTCTATCAAATGATATTGGACTATTGATAGCTTCATTAACTACATTACCAAATACTATAATATTGTTTTTACCATCTGTTACTTCTAATTTAATTTTATTATTAAGATAAACTTCTAAATTACCTTTAATTTTTATTTTTTTATTTAATTTTAAAATATCATCAATTTTTTTATTTAATAAATAATCATATGTTTTAACTACATTACCAGATACTTTATCCTTACAATAAATAGATATAACATCTTCAATATTACCTTTAGTAATTCTTTTTTTATTTTTAAACATACTAGTTACTATAAAACCAACATCGTTATTAATAAATCTAATTCCATCATTAATATTTAATTCATCTGTTAATAAAATATCAACATAGTTATTTTGTGATTTTATTACCTTACCTAGTTCTATTCCTAAATGATTAGGACGATATTCATTTACAATATTTTTTTCATCAAATAAAAATCCTTTAGTATATTCTCTATTAAATATTTTCTTTAATTCGGTTAAATCTATTTTAACTTCTTTACCATTAACATATGAATCAATCGCTTCTCGATATAATTTAGTAACTAAATAGACATACTCGGGAGATTTCATTCTACCTTCTATTTTAAAACTATCGACACCAATATCAATTAATTTACCTATATCTTCAATCGTACACAAATCTTTACAACTTAATAAATATTCATCTTTATTAACTTTTTTACCATTAACTAATAGATTATATTTTTGTCTACAACTACCAGCACAACTTCCTCTATTACCACTTCGATTACCAATTAAACTACTGAATAAACATTGTCCTGAATAACTAACACATAAAGCTCCGTGAACAAATACTTCTATTTCGATACTAGTATTTTTTTTAATTTCTTCAATTAATGAAATAGGTGTTTCACGGGCTAAAACAACTCTTTTTAAACCTAAATTTTCAATCAACTTAACGCCGTCTAAATTATGAATATGCATTTGTGTTGAAGCATGTAATTCTAATAAAGGATAAATTTTTCTAATTAAATCCATCATTCCTATATCTTGAATGATTAAAGCATCAACATTATTTTTATATAAAAAATCTACATAATTCATAAATTTGTCTACTTCATTTTCATAAACTAATGTATTTACAGTTACATATACTTTGACACCATATAAATGAGCATATTTAATAGCTTCAACTAATTCATCATTATCAAAATTGTTGGAAAATGCCCTAGCGCCAAATAATTTGCCACCTAAATATACAGCATCACATCCACCTAATATTGCTGCTTTTAAACTTTCAAAATCACCTGCCGGAGATAGTAATTCCATATTTATACACCTTCAATTTTATTTATTATTTTTTTAAACACCTTTTCTTGTTGTTCTTCTTTTATCACTTTATTTAACATTTCTTTTATCCACTTTGGTCTTTCTAAAATAGTAATGTTACCAAATTCGTCTACTTTAATTTCTGGTACTTTTATTCCCAATTCTTTTTCTAACCAATAAGCAGCAATATGACGATGGCAAAATTCATCACTGTTTTCGTAGCAAAGAAATATAGTTCCGTTATTAAACAGTTTTAATATTTCTTTAGAATCAAGTTGTTTTAAAACTAAATTATAGTAATTTTTAATATAAAAATAATTATTTTTTTCATCACTTATTTTTCCAATGTTGTTATGCCATTCTTTCCAAAATGATAGTTTTGGCGCTAAAAGAGGAAAACACAATCCCTGATATCCAGCACTTATTCCTCTATCTCCAGAAATTGAAATTTTTTTTCCTTTTAAACAATTATTATAACTACCTGTGTAAATCATATTATCCACCTCACAAAATTAATCTTTTTACCTTATCTCGATCTATTTCTTCAATATTTCTTAACTTTAATACGACATTGCTATTATCACTAAACATGTTTTTTTTAGTTGTTCTTTCAATATCTAAAACTTCTTTATCTAATAAAGGTACAATCATTGTTTCATATATTTCTTTTACACCTTTTTTATCATTAAATTTATTATATAAATTAGTAAAATCCAAAACTGTTTTTAATCCATTTAATGTTAAGAAGTACAATAATGTCTGGTAATCTAATCCTGTAAATTTTGAATTAGATAAATTTGCTTCTTGTTGCATAACATATTCTTTTTCTAATTCAACTTTTACTGTAGATAACATATAATCGATAAAATAAGATAAATCACAATATTTTCTAACGTCTTCTATGACTTTGGTATATTCACATTCTTTAAAGCTTATACCACGATTAAAAATAATATAAGGAAAACTTTTTTGATTAAGTAAATACCACATACTTACAGTTCTACTAGTTCTTCCATTAACATCAAAATAAGGATGAATATAAACAAAATAATAATGTAGTATTTGACTTTTTATATACTCATCTGTTATATCTCCATCGATAGGTTTATTTAAAAAATCAAAATATTTTTCCATAAACTCATCAATTTTTTCATAATTTATACCTTGATATGGTTCAATATCTAGTCTCCCTTTTTTTAATATATAAACTGGAGCTTCTCTATAATATTGTCCCATTCTACTTAAATCTCTTGGATCTAACAAATCTTTACTCAAAATAGAATACAATTTTTTTAAAGTTTCTTTATTTATTTCTTTAGTCCTTAAAATATAATTATAACCATGGTACAAATTTAGTATTCTTTGTCTTTTTTGCAAATCTTTAATATCTTTGGTTTTTTCAATTACTTGTTTTATTACTTCAATATCATCGCCATATCCTTCAATTTGATTGTTTGCTTTTATTTCATGTGAAAACATAACTCTTTTAGCAAATGCTTTAGTACATAGATGTTTTTCTTTTTCTAAAAAATCAATTAATTCTTTTTTTACACCTATATATCTATCTGGTCTAACAAATAAATTTACATCCATATATTTATCTGGTTGAACAATTCTTTTTACTATTAAATCTAAAGAATATCTTTCATTCATAAAAATCCCCCCATTGGTATTTTAACACATTTTTAATAAAAAAACCATTTACTATTTTGTAAATGGTATTAAAGCCATAAAACGTGCTTTCTTAATTTCATTAGCAATATGTCTTTGATGTTTTGCACAAGCTCCAGTAATTCTACGAGGTAATATTTTACCCTTTTCATTACTGATATATCTTTTAATAGTTTCAACATCTTTATAATCAACATCTTTACCAGCACACATTTGGCATACTTTTTTCTTTTTACGATAAAATTCAGCCATTTATATTCCTCCTTAATCTAAAAAGTTATCATCGATTGATACACTATCGCCAAAATCAGCAAACGGATCATTATCGATATTAACATCATTAGATGGTTGTTGGAAATCATATGGAGTAGCTGTAGTTGCACTAGCTATTCTACTTTGTGCTTGCGCACGAGATTCTAAAAATCTTATACTATCAGCTTGAACATCCATTGAATATCTTTTATTACCATCTTTATCTGTATAATTACTTGTTTGTAATCTTCCTTCAACAGAAACTAAACTACCTTTATCTAAATATTGGCAAACATTCTCTGCTTGTTTTCTCCAAGCAACTGTATTAATGAAGTCAGTTCTTCTTTCACCATTAGCACTTGGAACACCATCTACTGCTACAGAAAAACGAGTATATGGTATATTTGAATTAGTATATCTTAATTCAGGTTTAGCAGTTAATCTTCCTACTAATAAAACTCTATTCATAAATCCTCCTTAGTCTTCGATTTTAGTAATCAAATGACGAATAATATCAGATGAATTTCTAGCTTGTCTATCAAATTCGCTAATAGCTACATCATCATTAGCTTCAAGAGTAATAACATAATAGAAACCTGATTTGAAATCTTTAATTTCATAAGCTAATTCTCTTTGTCCCATATCTTTTTCACCTGTTATAGTAGCCTTATTATCTGTTAAAATTTTAGAAAATTTAGTAATTACACTTTTCTTTTCTTCAACTGATAAAGTTGGTCTTGCTATAAACATAATTTCATATTTACGCATCTTAACACCTCCTTATGGACTATTGGCTTTTATAAATAAAAGCAAGGAGTAAATTTCTTACTCGTTTAAGATTATAACAAACTTATTTTAAAAAGTAAATAGTTTTAACTATATATTTTTATAAAAGTATCACGATATATATCTAATTTTTCTTTAGTAACTTCACCGACCTTAAATAATATATCCTCATTTTCTATCCTATATATATTATCTAATTTTAATATACTATCTTTTTTTAAATTGTTTATACAATCTTTAGCTAAAAATAAATTTGTCTTATATTTTAATTTATCTAATTGTGAAGATATCAATAAACAAAAATAATCCATACTAACTATATAATTATCTTCTATTATTAAAAATAAATGATTAGAGCCATTGGTCCCATCACTATAAATATATTTTTTAACAAATACTATATCACCAACATTATATTTAAAATTATATACATCTTTTTCATCATTTAAATATATAGAATTATCTTCTATTATATCTACATCTTTTAATTCTTTAATCAAATTGTTTCTTTTAGCTAATTCAATTATATTCATACATTCACCTCAAATTAATTATATATTAATTATATGTTAATGTCAATATTTTTGAAAATTTAGCCAAACTAATAAAGGTGATTAAATTGTATTATATAAATTATTTTTTTATTATGTCATTTATTGGTCATTTAATAGAAACTTTTATAATGAAAAGCAATAGTGGTATTTTATTAGGTTGGTGGACCCCTATTTACGGAATAGGTAGTGTTATAATTTTATTAATAAACAAATATATTACCAAACTAAATATAAATAAAATATCAAAAGTAATATTATTGTTTATTAGTTGTAGTTTTATCTTGACACTTATCGAAGCCTTAGGTGGTTATTTAATCGAATTTATTTTTAATATAACATTCTGGGATTATTCTGATTATAAATTCAATATTGGTAAATATATCGCTATAGAAATGGCTTTAATATGGGGATTAAGTAGTATTGTTTTAATATATTATATTAAACCTTTATTAGATAAAATAATAAGTAAAATACCTAAATATTTTACTTATATCTTAATTATATTATTAATAATAGATGCTGTAGCAACTTTATTTATTAAATCTAAAATAACAGATATCGCCATCTTGCATCAAATATTCTTTACCTTCTAATCTAACTTTACCAGCTTCTTTAACTAATTTTTCATCGCCATACTTTTCCAAATCATAATAACTAAATATTTCTGCTTTAATAAATCCTTTTTCAAAATCGGTATGAATTATACCAGCACATTCTGGTGCTTTCATACCTTTTTTAAATGTCCAGGCTCTTACTTCATCAGTTCCAGCAGTAAAAAATGTTTCTAATCCTAATAAAGAATAAGTTGCTTTAATTAATTTATTTAAACCACTTTCTTCGATTCCTAAATCATTTAAAAATATCATTTTTTCTTCTTCATCTAAATCACTTAATTCTGCTTCTATCTTCGCACACACTTTGATTACTTTCGCATTTTCCGCTTCAGCATATCCTTCTACTTGTAAAACAAACGGATTATTTTTATTTAATAAATCTTCTTCACTTACATTAGCCATATATATAATTGGTTTTAAAGTCAAAAAATTAAATGGTCTTAATGTTTTTAATTCTTCTTTATCAAATTCCATTCTTCTTAAAGGAAAGTTTTTAATTAAATTTTCTTTTACTTTATTTAATAATTCTACTTCTTTAATTGTTTCCTTATCTTTAGACATAGCAGCTTTCTTGCCAATTCTATTTAATCTATTTTCTACAACTTCTAAGTCTGCTAATATAAGTTCGACATTGATTATTTCAATATCTCTAATTGGATTAATATCATTCTCCACATGAATGATATTTTTATTTTCAAAACATCTAACAACTTCTACTATTGCATCCACTTCTCTTATATGGGACAAAAATTTATTACCTAACCCCTCTCCTTGCGAAGCACCGCTTACTAGTCCTGCTATATCAGTAAATTCAAAAGCAGTAGGAACTAAACTTTTAGGTTGATATAAATCATTTAAAAAATCTAATCTTTTATCTGGTACAATTACTACACCGACGTTTGGCTCAATAGTAGCAAAAGGATAATTAGCAGCTAATATATTTTGTTTTGTTATTGCATTAAATAATGTACTTTTCCCAACATTAGGTAAACCTACTATTCCAGCAGTTAAAGCCATAAAATCACCTCTTCAAATACTATAAATTTAAACTATTTTCATTTAATAAAAATTCCTGTAAACCTACTACAAGTATACCTTCTTCAGTAAACCAAGATTTAATATTATCTTTTACCACTATTATTTTTTTAAAATTATCAGGAATATTCATTAGTGGTCTTTCTTCTTGTAACGTTTTTTCTCTTGAAACTAAACTTAGTGCTGACTGAATATAATATCTTTTATTATACTGATTACAAACAAAATCAATTTCAACTTGTTTTTTACTATCTCCATCCCGTATTTCTACCACGCCTACATCAACATTATAACCTCTATAAAGTAATTCATTATATATTATATTTTCCATAATATGTGTTTCCTCTTGTTGTCTAAAATTTAATCTGCAATTTCTAAGACCAATATCTGAAAAATAATATTTATAAGGAGTTTGGATATATTTTTTTCCCTTCACATCATATCTTTCTGCTTTAGATATAAGAAATGAATCTTTTAAATAATTGATATATGATGTTATAGTATTAATAGAAACATCTTTTATACCATTACTTATAAAAGTATCAAATAACTTTCTAGGATTAGTTAATGATCCTATGGAAGAAGCTAGAATATTAACAAGAGAATCTAAAATTTCAATCCTTTGAACATTGTTCCTTTCAACTATGTCACTAATATATGTTTGTTCAAATAATTTTTTTAAATATTCACTTTTTTCTTCTTCTGTTTTATAAGATAATATCCGCGGTAATCCCCCATAAGTTATGTATTCGTTCCATGCCTCTTCCTTATTACCATTATAAGCTGAATAAAATTCAGAAAAACTTAATGGTAAAATTCTAATTTCATCTCCACGACCTCTAAATTCAGTAATTATATCTGAAGATAAAAATTTTGAATTACTTCCTGTAACATATACATCCAAATTAGGTATATGCAGAAATCCGTTTAATATTGATTCAAAATCATCAACCTTTTGAATTTCATCTAATATCACATAATACATTTTTTCATCTTTTATTAAACTTCTAATATATTCATCTAAAACATCAGGATTTAAATATTTATTATTTCTACGTTCATCTAAATCTAATTTTATAATATGGTCCGCTCGAACGCCATTATTTAACAAATAATTTTTATACATTGGGTCAAGTAAATATGACTTTCCACATCTCCTTATCCCTGTTACTATTTTTATTAAACCATTTTCCTTTTTATTTATAATTTTATTTAAATAAACGTCTCTTTTGATTTCTTTCATATTTATTCCTCCATTGAATATTTTTTCCGTTTACGTAAGAAATATTCAATATAATTATATTACAATAAAATTAAAAATTCAAGTATTTAGACTTGAATTTACATAGTTACAAATGTATCAATTCCTAAAGGTAAACCTGCAACATACCAAATAATTAATATTAATAGCCAAAATATAATCATTAATAAAATTATTGGCCATATCAATTTAACTGTATTAAATAAAGTAACTTTATTTTCATTTTTATTATATTTTTGAATTAATCCTAACATAACAATAAAATAAATAAATAATGGAGTAATTATTTT
>CALVSP010000021.1 GCA_944359065.1 uncultured Bacilli bacterium | reverse complement strand
CCAACTTCAATATCAGGTAATCCTGCTATTGCAACTATTTCACCAGCTTTAGCTTCGTTTATTTCAATTCTTTTTAATCCTAAATAACCATACATTTTTTGAATTCTAAATTGTTTAATAGATCCATCTCTTCTTACACAAGAAACTAATTCATTTACTTTTACTTTACCTCTTTTTACTCTACCAATACCAATTCTTCCAACAAAATCATTATAATCTAATAAAGCTGGTTGAAATTGAAAACCACCATCTAAATCAACATTAGGTGCAGGTATATAATTTACAATTGCTTCTAATATTGGTTGCATAGTATGTTCTTGTGTTTCAATTTCAGGATGAATACTAGATGTTCCATTAATAGCTGATGCATAAATTATTGGAAAATCCAATTGATCAATATCAGCTCCCAAATCAATAAATAAATCTAATACTTCATCAATTACTTCTTTTGGACGAGCTGTAGGTTTATCTATTTTATTAACTACAACTATTGGTGTTACACCAGCTTCTAAAGCTTTCTTTAAAACAAATCTCGTTTGAGGCATCGTTCCTTCATAAGCATCTACTACTAATAAAACGCCATCAACCATATTCATGATTCTTTCAACTTCTCCACCAAAATCTGCATGTCCTGGCGTATCTAATATATTTATTCTATACCCATCATAATTTATAGCTGTTGTTTTAGCTAATATAGTAATTCCTCTTTCTTTTTCTATATCATTAGAATCCATAGAATAAGTATTTTCGTTTTCTCTAAAAGTTCCTGACATTTCTAACAATTTATCAACTAACGTTGTTTTTCCGTGGTCAACATGCGCGATAATTGCTATATTTCGAATTTTCTCCATAAAATCAACTCCCTAATCAACTGTGTAATTATAGCACTTTTCAAATATTTTGTAAAGAAATTTAAAAAATAAAAGATTTTAACCTTTTATTTTTATTTTATAATTCTTCCTTTTTTCTAAATTTTAAAATAACAAGAACAACTATTACTAATACAACAGCAGATACAGAGATGCCAATAATTAATTTATTGTTATTTTTCTCTTCTACAACTTCTTCTCCTGGAAAATTAAAACTAAATTTAATATCTTTGTCAGTCGTAGATACAAGATTCCAAGTTAAAGTTTTTTTATCATCTGATACTGTTGTTGCATTATGACTTAATGGTTCAAAAGGCAATGTAACAGAAAAACTTAAATCATAATTTACATTTTCAATTATATCAATACCCGTAAAATTAATTTGGGAACTATACTCATTATTTTCCTTTTTAAACACTTTTGAAGTAGAGATTTGTAAAATATTATCAAGATTAAAATTTGCACCATCACCAGTTATTTCATCAATATTAGCAATATCAATAATAAACTTATATCCCTTATAGTCACCATTTTCGTATTTTTCAGCAGTTGCTAATGGTAAATCTTTTATTTTACTCTTTAATCTTTCATCCAAAAATTCCCATCTTTCTTCATCAGTATATGTTTTATCTTTATTATTTTCTTCTTTCAATGCACCATCAATTGTTTCATTATCATAAGCTTCTAAAACAACTAAATTTAAAGATTTATCCTCATTAATTGTCATAAAAACATTATTTTTAACCCCACATCCACTTAATAAAATTAATATTAAACTAACAATAAAAAATTTTTTCATTTTAATCAACCTTCCTTAATCTTCTTAATATTTTATTAATAAATTCTTTACCAAAAACATCATTAAATAAATTATTTTTTACTGATAAAATAAAATATATTAGTGCACCTATACTAGCATATATAACAATTTCTAAAAATGAATACAATCTTGTTGTTGGAAAACTTCCTAAAAATAATCTTATTATCATTAAAGATAACATCATAATTCCATTAATTAATATAATTTTTATACTTGGTTCTAAACTACTTTTATAACTTAAATTATATATTTTTTTCAATTTATATAATAAGTATATAACAGCTAATAATTGTACTACCATTGTTGTTAAAATAGTTCCATAATAAGCTTCAAAACCCATAAACTTCATAAAATGCATCGATGGTATGTTTAATATTGCTTTTAATATAAAACTACCTAATAATGTTCCTAAAGCTAATTTAGGATTATTTAAAGCATTAGTTGTATCAACTAAAATGTAGAAAAATGAATTAATAATAGTTTGTAAAATAAAGAATCTAAATACATCTACACTCAAACTATCATAGCCATAAAATATTGTCCAAACACTACTAGATAAAAAACATAATCCTAAAGTCATCGGCAAAGATATAAACAAAATCATCTTTAATGTTTGATTAATTTTTAATGAAACATCATTATAATTTTTTAAGGTAGCACTTCTTACAATATTAGGTATTATACTAACTGTTAAACCAAAAGTTACAGCTAAAATAATCATGTTTAATTTTGATCCCCAAGTAGTTACAATACTTAAAACATTTTCTGCAGTACTAACATCATATCCTAATGGCACTAATCCTCTTACTATTGTAAATACATCAACTGTATTATATACTGACCTAATCAATTCAATTAAAATAAATGGTAAAGAATATAAAACTATTCTTTTAAAAATTACTTTATTAGTTAATTTTCTTTCTTCTTTTTTAGGTAATTCATCTCTTTTTAAAAGTTCTCTATTTTTATTTATTTTATTGATTACATATAGATAAGCTGCTAAAGCCCCAGCAGTTGCTCCAAATGTAGCAACACCAACAGTAGTAGTTATAGATAGATGAAATACTTTTAAAGTTAAATAACTTCCACCTACAATTACTATTACTCTTACTAACTGTTCAATTACATTTGCTATAGCAGGAACAACCATCATCCTATGTCCTTGAACATAACCTTTACTTACACTTAAAATTGGAATAAATAATAAGGCTGTTGATATAACTCTAATTACAAATGTTATATCTTGAATACTATTACCGCCTTCGATATCACCTATTATTAAATAAGATATTTGAGGTGCGAAAACAAATAAAATGATAAAACTAATTAATCCTAAAATTACTATTAAATACTTTCCTATTTTATAAGCTCTTTCTTGAGCATCATAGTAACCTAAAGTATTATATTCACTAACCGTTTTAGCCATCGCACTTGGAATTCCTGTCGAAGATAATGATGCGAAAACCGAATAAATTGTATAAGCATAACTATATAAAATAGCACCTTGTGTCCCTATTATTGCTCTAAAAGGAATAACATAAATTATTCCTAATATTTTACATAAAACTATTCCAATAGTTGATATTAATGCCCCCTCAACAAAGCTGTTTTTTTTCAATATTATCACTTCCTATATACTATCATAGCTGAAAAGCAATATAATTGTTCTTCACCTACTATACTAATAGCTACTTGATATTTAATATCAATAATTTCCTTATCTTTAATAAATTCGTTAACACTATCTTCTAAATCTTTTTCGTGACCTTCATCAAATATTTTAACATTCATATTATTCACCAAAATAATTTTATCATATTAAAATATCTAAATTTGTCATTTTAATGATTTTCTTATTTCTTTATAATTATTACAATATTTAGATACTAAATTCCAAAAATTTTTTGAATGATCAAAATGAATAAAATGACTTAATTCATGAATAATTACATAATCAATTTGCTCATATCCATATTTAATTAATTCACTATTTAATGTAATACTATTATTCTTATTACAAACACCCCATCTAGTTTTCATCTTTCTTATTTTTAACTTAGGATAAGGAATATTTTCTTCAAACAAATTATATATATAATCTAATCTTTCTTTAAATATTACTTCCGTATTCTTCTTTAACCATTTATTTAAATATTCTTCACTTTTAACAAATATTTTATTATCGTTTATTTCAATATCACAGTAATTAACAAATACAATATCATATTCTTTATTTAAATAATAAAATTTATTATTTCTTTCTAATCTTTGATTGTTCTTTTCAATCATTTTTTTTATAACATCATAATTTTTATCTAATAAAGATTTAATATAACTTTTGTTTACAAAATAATTAGTTGTTATATATATTTTATTATTTCTTATTCTAATGTAGGTATTTTTATTATTCTTTTTTTCTATTACTACTTCATATTCAATATCATTAACTACATATGTCATATATAGATTATATCATTTATTGATATTTTTAACAACTATTTACATAAAACTGCACGGGTAGAAACAGCGGAACTATTAATACCAGTTAAAGCAAAAAAAGAAAATATATAATTTCTACGCATCCAAGAGGCAGGTTCTCCAGGAAAACTCGAGACATAATTGTACCAACTGCCAAATGTGTTTCCAAAAATTTTTAATGTTTCTTTTGTCGCATCTCCAAGTTTTCCTCTACCATGTACTGTAGCGGATGTTGAAGAGCCATATGTATAACTATCATAATATTTTGATTCTGGATTTTGAGTAAAACCAGCATTACTTGATAAAAATTTTCCACTACTATTTACTACATTTCCCATTACATACTCATAGGCTCCACCATTCATATCATATACGCCATAGATATTTCCAGTTGTACTGGCAAGCATTCCTGTTGTTGTATTATACTCATTACAACTACTTGTTGAAGAACTTCCTGCTAATGCCCCACATCCTGTCATATAACTATTATTATTATTTATTCCTGCTTCTACACAACTTCCATTTGTGCATGTTCCAAATTTACTATGAGATAAGTATGCTACTGCTCCCCATTCTATATTTTTCATCATATGACTATCACCATTTAAATTGTAGACTGATTTCATATTTTGTATTGATGTAAAAAATGAGGATACTGTTTGATTTGTTAAGCTTGTTACATTTGGCTTTATAGCTATTTTATTAATACTTCCACTTACTTCAAATTTCCCTACCCAAAATCCGGTTAATTCATCACTACCAAATGTAAATGCGGGATGCGTATACCAATTACCATTTGTCGCATTTGTACAAGTTTGACTTGAAGTTCCCGATGTTGCTATAGCATCAGTACAACTTACTGTTCCGGTACTTGCGGTTCCACTTTCAAATTTAATTTGGATTTCTTGTTCATTTACACTTCCATTATCAGCATTAAACAATTGATATTTATATCTTGGTATCCATACATACCATAAATCTATTTCTGATTCTGATACTGTATCACCAACATTTTTAGTTGTATTTAAAACAACTGCATTAGCCCATTCTTTATTATCATAATCATACCATTTTTTAGTAGAATCAGCTACTACCCAATTATCATTTTCATATTTAATTGGTACCATATTATCTAATAATTCAGGCATATTGGCCCCACTATTATCCGCGTATTGTTTATTTGTATCACTATTCTCGCCATTCAATTCTTCCATTACTTCATTTTTAAGTTTATCTAAAATCATTTTTCTAGCTCCCATAATACTTAAAAAACCAAATAATAATAATAAAAACAAAATTAATAAAGAATAAATAATACCTGATATAGCAAAACCTTTCTTATTCAATTGAAACACCCTCTTTACTATACAAATTATATCAAATTAAAAAAAAATTATCAATAAAAAACAGCTAAAAAATTAGCTGTCACACATTAATACTTATAAGTTTAAAAATGAAACTTCATCGGTACTAAATGTAGTCTATGTATTTGAATATATATATTCATTAATTATTATGCACATTTTATTCTTTATTATTCATTTCATAATAATTATGATTAATAGCAATACCTAATACAATGATATATGAAATAAAATAAATTAATAACATTAAAATTGCAATATTAGCTAAACTGCCATAAATAATGTCATAATGAGCAATATTATTTACATAAAATGAATAAAAAGTACTAACTATGATAATTGATATAGTAGCAAACAAACTACCATAATTTACATATTTACTTTTAATTTTTTGATCGGGCGCCAAAGTATAAAGTATTTTAATAATTAAGAATATTGTAACAAATGCTACTAAAGTTTTAATAATTAAAATAATCAAATAATTATTAACAATAAATTCGCCTAATATACCAAATTCTGATAATTTAGTTAAAATAAATGAACCAAACGCTAAAACAATTAAGGTTACAATAAATAAAATTAATAACCAAAATGTCATAAATAATGATTTAATTCGACGATAAATATAGTTTTTATTTTTAATTTTATATAACATATTTGATGCAGTTATTAAACTATCTGATGCATTACTAGCCACATATAAACCAATTATAACAAACAATATATTAGTTACATTAACGCCATCAAAGAAAGGTAAAATAATATCTACTGCTTCTTTTGGAAGAACGTTACTTATATAATTAATTACACTTGTAATTGATAAAGAAAATAATGATGCCACCATACCAAATAATGATACTAATGGTGCTAAAGAAAGAATTAAGAAAAAAGCAAGATTACCAGGTAATATTTGCATTTCTGGTAATCTTATAACATGCCATAATCTTTTTATAAAATTTTTCAATCTTTTATTTCCTCTTTATTATTTTTCATATCTAATGTTGCTTCATTTATAGCATCATCGATAGTTTTAATAGCATCGTTTATCATACTATAACCAATAGCTGCTCCAAATCCATGTTTTAATTCTTTTAATTCTTTACCTAATTTACGCATATAAGTAATTACTTGTTTTTCTTCATAACCAATTAAATAAATCAAGAATTCATTACCATTTGTTCTTATTATTTCACTATGTTCAATTTGATTAACAATTAATATATTAGCCGCTTGTCTAATTACATCGTCACCTTCAGCATGACCATAATTATCATTAATATAAGCAACATTATTTAAATCGACGATTATTATTGTTTGAGGGTATATATCAGTATTGTCCCATCTTTCGATTGAATCGTTCAAATATGTTCTATTTTTTAAAGATGTTAAAGCATCAATATATCTTATCTTGTCTTCTTTAGACAAATTTTTTGCTTTTTTCTTTGGCTTAATTTTTATTATTGCTAAAACAACTAATAATATACCAACAACGGATCCTAAAATTACAGCGATATTTTTTAAAATAATTGGTGTTTTATTA
The DNA here is from genome assembly GCA_944359065.1 of uncultured Bacilli bacterium. GTDB lineage: Bacteria > Bacillota_I > Bacilli_A > RF39 > UBA660 > Faecisoma. The sequence goes on along the minus strand of CALVSP010000021.1, from coordinate 14,027 downwards.
ACTAGTAATAATTCACTTAAACCATCCGTTATAAATGTTTGTGTATCATTAAATCTAATATAAAAATCAAAAAAATCATTAAATATTTTATTATCAGAAATATCACGACTAATAAATGAATTATTATCTACATCATATTGATAAGCGATAATAAAATCTTTTAGTTTACTAGCATAATAATTATAATTATATGTATCTAAAGCAATTATACTATTATCACTAATATTATTTATTAAATCTTCCATATTAGCATATGCAGTAACTGTAATATTATTATTTACCAAATTTTCAGCTAATGAAGTATTTTCAATAGCAATTACATTATCTAACGATTTAATTGAATTTATTATTTTGTCATTAGAAGAATGTTTTAAAATAATAATAGAATTTTCATAAACTGGTACAGTTTTATAAATATCTAAACTATATTCAGTTGTTCCATTTATCCCATAAAATAGATCAATTTGATTAGAGTTAAAAGCCTCTAATAAACTAGTCATATTATTATATTTTTTATAACTTATTTCAGCGTTAGTTAATTTAGAAAAATTAGATAATAATTGATAATTTATTCCAGCTAGTTTATTATCTAGCAAAGTATCAAAAGGAGCATTTTCAATAAATCCATAAACATATCTTTTACTTCTAAATTTAACTGTTTCTTCATCATTTATATTTTTGAAATTTAAATAGTCTTTAGACAAATATTTGTTATATAATTCTTCATAGTTATTACTTGCCCATTTTTTATAATATTTAGTTAAAATAGTATTTAATTTTTCGGTTTCTCCTAAATCTAAAACGTAATATTTTTTATAATCACTTATATTATAAGCAATTTTATAATTATTATCGATTAATTGTTTTAAATTAGTTGTTTTAAGCAAAACAATTGCATCCAATTCAGTCTTATCACTATTAAAATCATTTATTAAATCATCTTCAGTTTCAAATGTTTTATAAGTAACATCTGCTTTATATAAATAATTATTAATGTTATTTAAATTTTCATTTAAAACACCAATGGTTAATCCAGATAATTCTTCGATAGTTAAAAAAGTTTCTTTTTTAGTTACTAAAGCATAATTGTCTTCGTATATTAGAATATTATTATCTTCGACATTATCAACTAATTTAAAAGCATAATCTGATTTTACTTCATCGCCTAATTTATATGATATTTTATTAAATGATAAATTAGTTTCCTTATTTAGTGAATTTAGAAAATCAACGATTATTCCTTCACCGTTATAGCTTAAAACTGGAATACCATCAACTATCGACATATCGATGACATTGTTTTTATTACTTTCAATCCATTGTTTTTCAAATAAATTTAATGTTGTTATTTTATCTTCTTTAGTTAAAAAATTATATATTAAAAATCCAATTATTAAAAATAAAATAACGACAATACTAATTATTATTATTTTTTTATTCTTCATCTTCATCACCTACATTGTTAATCCAACTAAATGCTTCAGCATTTTTAGAATGATATCCGATTGATGGATAAGATGAGTTATTTTCATTTGTTAAATATATTTCAATATCATAGAAACTAACAACTTTTGTACTTAAAGTATCAATTATAATATCACTTAATGCTTGAACTTTTTCTAATTTTGCTGAATCTTTAACTTTAATAAAAAATTTCATAGTTGTCACATTTGTGTTATAATTTACCTCTTCTACTAAATCAGAATCCATTATTTTATTTTTAATTTGTTCAATTACCGCATTATCAATTTCTGGAGCATTTTCCAATCTATCACCATAAACACTACCATTACTTGGATAAAACATACGATAAATTGCTACTCCCATCAATATAACTAATACTAAACAAATTATTGCAACAATAACAGTTGTCTTATTTTTCTTTATATAATTCATATCTTCACTCCTAACAATAACATTATACTATAAATATATGATTTAATCAACATTAAAATAATTCCTTAAATTTATAATTTTATCAAAAAAAATCCTAATTAGGATTTCTTCAAAACATCAATTAATAATTGATTAGCTAAACTAGGATTAACTTTTCCTTTACTTTCTTTCATTACTTGTCCCATTAAATATTTAACTGCTCGATCTTTACCTTCTTTAAAATCTTTAATAGAATCGGGATTAGAACTAACTACTTTATTAATAATTTCAATAACAAAATTATCATCACTAATTTGCTCCATATTATTTTCTTTAATGATTATATCAACATCTTTATCACTTTCTAAAATTATATTAATAATTTCTTTACCTTGTTTACTAGATATACTTTTACTATCTAATTTATTTACTAATTTGATAAAGTTGTCTTGAGTTAATTTAGTATCTTCTATCTTAATAATATTTTTATTTAAATAAGATAATACATCGCCAGTTAATAAATTACTTGCAATAATAGGATTGCATTTATCGATTACTGATTCTAAAAAATTACAAATATTTTTATTAGAAATAATTGTTTTTATGTTATTATTATTTATACCTAAAGATGTATATTTATTTTTTAATTCATCAGTTAAAATAGGCATAGAATCGCTTATTTCTTTTAACCATTCATCATCAATATAAACATAAGGAATATCTGGTTCAGGAAAATATCTATAGTCATTTCCTGTTTCTTTATAACGCATTAAAATCGTAGTTTTAGTTTTATCATCGAATCTTCTTGTTTGTTCGACTATTTTTTCGCCTTTTTTAATTAATTCTTCTTGTCTTTTAATTTCATAATCGATAGCAAGTCCAACGGCAGATATTGATCCGATATTTTTTACTTCACATTTTGTACCTAATGTATCACTATCACTTACAGATACATTAACATCGCATCTCATACTTCCTTCTTCAATTTTAACGTCACTTATACCTAAATACAATAATGTTTCTCTTAACTTTTCTAAATATTCCATTGCTTCTTTACCGCTATTTATACAAGGCTTGGTAACTATTTCAATTAGAGGAACTCCTGCTCGGTTAAAGTTTAATAAAGTATCGGTTGTATGAACACTTTTACAAGTATCTTCCTCTAAGTGCATTCTTTCTAAATATATTTTTTTATTAGATATTTCAATATAGCCATCATAACCGATTGGTGTATCTTGTTGTGTAATCTGATAACCTTTTGGTAAATCAGGATAAAAATAGTTTTTTCGATCAAAATGCATCAATCTATTTATTTTACAATTAAACGCTAAGCAAGCTTTTAAAGCAAAATCGATTATTCCTTTATTTAATCTTGGAAGTACTCCAGGATAACCTAAATCTATTACATTAATGTTAGTATTAGTTTCATCATTAAAATTATTTTTACTTAAGGAAAAAGCTTTGGCCATCGTTTTTAATTCAACGTGAACTTCAATTCCGATTGTTGGTTTCATTATACTTCCTCCTTTAATTTATTTTCAATAAAATAAGCTAATTGATAAATTTTATCTTCTTCAAAATAATTACCGATAATATGCATACCAACTGGTAAATTATTTTTATAACCAACTGGCAAACTTAATGCAGGTAATCCTGCCATATTAACTGGAATAGTTAATAAATCATCATAAAAACTTTTTAAAGCATCATCTTGTTTAGTCCCTAATTTATAAGCAACATCAGTATTAGTTGGTCCGATAATTAAATCATATTTACTTAAAATATTTTTAAAACTATCTGTCATTTCTTTTCTTAATTTTAAGGCTTTGTAGTAATATATATTAGCATTTTCGCCACTTAAAATATAAGAACCAATCATTATTCTTCTTTTTACTTCACTACCAAAACCAATTGTTCTGGTATTTTTATATAATTCATCAATGTTTTTAAAATTATCAATTTTTAAGCCATATCTAATTCCGTCGTATCTAGCTAAATTACTACTTGCTTCACCTAAAGCAATAACTTGATATAAAGGTATAGCATATTCTAAATAATCAATATCAACATAATCAACTTGGCAACCTTTTTCTCTTAATAAATTAATTACATTAATTATTTTTTCTCTTACCTCTTTATCGATTACTTCACTCATATAATAATTTGGAACAGCTATTTTTAAATTAGTTACATCTTTACCTAAATATTTAGTATAATCTTTAACTTCTTTACTAGATGAAGTTAAATCATTTTTATCTTGACCACTTATAGCATTTAACAATAAAGCATTTTCATAAACATTACGTGTAATTGGTCCTACTTGATCTAAACTTGAAGCAAAAGCAATTACACCATATCTCGAAACTCTACCATAAGTTGGTTTTAATCCGACTAAACCACAAAAACTAGATGGTTGTCTAATAGATCCTCCTGTATCAGTTCCTAAAGAAAAAGGCGTAATACCAGCAGCTACACAAGAAGCAGAACCAGAAGAAGATCCACCTGGTACTACAGTTTTATCGATAGGATTTAAAGTATTGCCAAAATAACTAGTTTCACCAGTTGAACCCATCGCAAATTCATCCATATTAGTTTTACCGATAATAATCATATTTTTTTCTTTTATTTTAGTAATTACAGTAGCATCATAAATTGGAATAAAATCTTCTAAAATATGACTAGCAGCAGTTGTTCTTAAATCTTTAGTTACAATATTATCTTTAATAGCAATAGGAAGTCCAAATAAAATATTATCTACTTCTTTTTCTTCTAATTCTAAAGCTTTTTTAATAGCTTCTTCTTTATTTAAAGTTATAAAACAATTTAAATTAGTTTCTTCAATTCTAGCAAATGCTTCATTTACTAAATCAATCGGTTTAATTTCTTTATTTTTTAATTTTTCATTAATAGTTTTTATATCTAAATCTAAATATTTCATTCTATCACCTTTGGAACTACAATATAATCGCCTTTTACCCTTTTAGCATTTTTAAAACCATCATTTTTACTAATATGATTTTCAATAACATCTAAAGAATAAACATTTCTATTATCACTTGGACTAATCATTATTTCTTCATTTTTAATATCAACTTTAAGTATTTTATCAATTTCTGTTAAAATATCCGTTAATTGTTTTTGATATTTTTGCATTTCATCAGCTTCGACATTTAATTTAGCTAAATCAGCAATATGTTTTACTTTTTCTTCATCTATCATATTTAATCCTCCAATATATACGTTTCTATTTTTGTTGCATTTCTATTTTTAGTTATAAATGCTTTAGTTATATTATTACTTTTAAAATAAACTTTAATATCAATATTATTAAAATTATTTAAATTAGTCGTTAAAATTTTACTGATATCTAATATTTCTGCTTGTTTAAAATAACTTTTATTTAAAGTAATACTTACTTCATTTAAAGTTTTATTTTGGTATAAACCATAAGAATTCATATATAAATTATAATCACTTAAACTATTTTTAATAGCCAATATTGTGTTATAAGTTTTATTATCGATTTTACTAACATAACTACTTTCTAATAATTGGTAACTATAATTAACATAATTCATTTTAATTTTATCATTATTAGTATATCCTAAATATTTGAAATTACCTTTATAATTATTTTCTAAAAATATACCAATAACAACATCAATGTTTTTTAATTCTTCCTTACTTCTTATAAATTTAAGTAAATCTTCTACTTTATCTAATGCATAATCTAAAACTATTTCTTCATCGATTACTTTATAATTATTATCGTAATATTGTTTATTATTAACGATAATAGCTAAAGATATCCCTTTTAATGTATTATTGTTAGTTAAGTAATTTTGTTCATATATCGAAGTTATATAAGATGGCTTAATCTTTATATCATCTATTTCAATTTCTTCTGTTTCATTAAATTGATCAACTAATTCTTTTATTTCCTCACTAGTTAAATATTGTCCTTCTTGATAAAATGAATTATTTGTTTTAAAATATTCGGTTGATAATTTCATCAACATCGATTCAACTTCTTCTTTATCGTAATTAGCAATACTATAACTACCTATACTTTCCTTATAAGGAGTTGCTACTTGGTAATATGAATTATCATAATTTATTTCAATTACTTCTTCCTTTTTCCCACAACCAACTAACAATATTAATAAAATTAAAAATAATTTTTTCATATACATCACTACCTAATTATATCATATTTTATAAAAACTTATTGTATTTTTTAATTAAATATGATATTATTTAGTTGTATAAGATGTTACCTTTCGAAAAAAATAATTCAATTAAAGTTTTTTTCACATTATCTTATACAAATTAAAAACTAATCAATGTGGTGTTGCATTGATTAGTTTTTTTGTATATTATCGATTTCTTCTTTAGTATAACCTTTATTATATAACTTTGTATTTATTTTATATTCTAGTTCTTTACCAGAATATTTTTTACTTAATTGTTTATATAATTTATCATATTCCTTAACAATTAAATTATCATTTTTAATATCTAAACTATCATATATTTCAATTATTTTATATTTATCATATCCTAAATTAATCAATTCATTAACAACTTTATATTTTAATTTAACTCCAGTATATTTACTATTTTTTGTTTTTTTATTAATTAATTTTATAATTTTTTTATCAATTAAATCATCATCTATTTTAGATAATTCTTCTTCAATTATATTTAAATCAATATTATGTTTTAATAAATCATTTTTTATTTTATCAATACCTTCGTTTGACAAATTAATCTTATCAGAAATATATGCTTTAGCAAATAATTTATCATTTATTAAATTAATACTTTTTAATTTAGTAATTATTTTATTTTTATCGACATCATATTTATCTAAAAATTCATTTATCTCTTTTTCACTTCTTATTTTTTTAGATATTAAATTTAAAACTTTATTATAAACTTCATAATAAGCATTATCTTTAAGAATTTTATTTAATAATACATCATCTATTTCTTTATGATAAAGTAAATTATAATTGATAATGACATCATCAAATGTCCTTATTTCTGTACCATTTTCCAAAACAATTTTATATTTTTTACCACTTTTTTTTATTTTATCAATCTTCAATTGTTAAAACCTCTTCTAAATTTAATCTTGGTCTTTCGATTGGATTTTCATTTTTTATTCCGATTGCTAAAGCAGAAACCAATTCATAATCGACATTAACTAATTCTTTAACATAATCTTCTATTTTTTTTATATAGCCTATCCATAAAGTACCTAAACCTTTACTTTCTGCTTCTAATATCATATTTTCCATACAAGCACCAATTGATAAATGATTAAAATATTCATTATCTTTATTGTATATTAATATTAAATAAGGCACTGTTTTAATAACTTCAGCCGTTTTATTTGGTCCATATAATTCAACCATTTTATTACTTATTTTATTTTTTGTCTCGTCATTTACTATAACAAAGCGCCAAGGTTGATTATTTTTAGCTGATGGTGCTTTAATTCCTGCGTTTAAAATGTCTAAAACATCTTGTTTATCAATAACATCTGTTTTATAATTTCTTATACTTCTTCTACTTTGAATTTCTTTTAACATTTATTTCACCTCGATAATATTTTATAGTTGTAATGATAATTATAGAAAGTGGTAAAGATATAACGATACCAATAAATCCAAATAATATACCGCCACCAAATACAGCCGAAATTACGATTATTGGATGAACTTGATTACTTTTACCATAAACTAAAGGATTTAAAACGTAAGAGTCTATCAATGAAGATATCAATGTTACAATTATAACTGTAATACCTAATGAAGTACTTAAAGCAAAACCTGTTAGTACACCGACTACTTGAACTAATATTCCTCCAAAATAAGGAATAAAATTACCTAATCCTGATAGAAAACCTAACAATAAAGCATTAGGATGACCGATTATATAATATATTAAAGTATATTCAAAAAAACTGATACAAACAAGAATTAAAAATCCTTTAATATAATTTTTTATTTCGTGATCTAATAAAGCAATATAATTATATACTTTAGTAGATTTATGTGATAAATATTTTTTTATACCATCTCTTATTTTATCCATATCTAACAAAAAGTAAATACCAGAAGCTAGAGCGATAAAAACATTTGTAATAACACTTATTGAAGCATTTATTGTTTTAACAGCACCATCAGATACATATTTACCAACATTACTAATTATTTCGTTAAATGTTTTAAATAATGTATCACCTAAAGTACCTAAATCAATATTAAAATCTGTTGTTATATCTTTAATAAAAATAATTAAAGAATCTATTAAACTTACTATTTGAGTAGATAAAAGTGGTATTAATAATGTTATCAAAGTTGCTATTATACCAACTAAAATTGCTATTATTATTCCGACTCCTAAACCTTTTGGTATTTTTTTACTTTCTAAAAATTTTAATAATGGATATAAAGCATAAGCTATTACAAATCCCGCAAATAAAGGTAAAATTATTTTTAATATTTTATTTAAGATACCAAGCCATAGTGGATTAGCTTGATAAATAAAAAAACAGATTACTGCTATTAAAGCAATATTAATTAATTTGAAATCTAATTTATTTTTTATCATAAATCCTCACTTTCTAATATAATTGTAACTGGTCCATCATTAGTTATTTCAACTTTCATATTTGCTTGAAATATACCGGTTTCTACATTAACATTATATTTTTTTATTTCTCCATTAAATAATTCATATAATTTTTTTGCTTCATCCGCTTTCATTGAATTAATGTAACTAGGACGATTACCTTTTTTACAATCAGCATATAAAGTAAATTGTGATATTGATAAAATAGAACCACTAACATCTAAAATTGATTTATTCATAATATGATTTTCATCATCAAAAATCCTTAAATTAACTAATTTTTTAGTTAATTTTTTTATTTGTTCTATCGTATCAGTATGCGTAAATCCGACTAAAACAACTAACCCATTATCTATTTTACCAACTACTTTATTATCTACAGTTACTTTTGAAGATTTACTTCTTTGAACTACTAGTTTCATTTTATCAACCTTTCTACAGATAAAACATTTGATATCATGTTTAAATCATTCATATATTTCATTAATCTTTCTTTATTTTCAACTAAAACAGTTATTTGATATATATAATCATTACCACTTGATAATGATTTAATACTTTGAATTGTTATATCGGTATTAGATGTTTTAGCAACTATATTCATTAATATATTATTATCTAAAGATTTAATTAATAAACTAGTTGGATATTTTTTATTAGTATCATTCCATTTAACTTCAATTAATCTTTCATTTAATTCACTAACATTTGGGCAAACCATTCTGTGAACAGTTATACCATTACCTTTAGTAATATACCCTACTATTCGATCTCCTTTAATCGGCTTACAACAAGAAGCTATATTTACTTTAATGTCATCGATTCCTTTTACTTTAATATCGTTTTTAATATTAGGTAAAATTACTTCTTTATCTTTTGTCTTATTTAATATTATTTCTTCTTTAGTTATATTATCATCAGTAATAATATTTACTGCTTGAATAGGTGTATATTTATTATTTCCAATATTAATATATAATTCGTTAATATCCGCACATTTTAATTCTTCTAATACTTTATCGATATTTTCCATAAACATCGCATTAGATATTTTTCTTTTCCTTAATTCTTTATTTAATAAATCTTCACCTTTATTATAATTATCTTCTTTAGTTGTTTTGTTAAAGAATGCTTTAATTTTATTTTTTGCTTGAGATGTTTTAACAAAATTTAACCATTCTTGACTAGGAGTTGAACTTTTATTAGTATTTATTTTAACAATATCATTATCTTTTAGTTTGTAATCTAAAGGTACGATATTATTATTTACAATAGCGCCTATTGTCGTATCACCCACTTTAGAGTGAACACGGTAAGCAAAATCGATTGGCGTTGAACCATTTGGAAGTTCTATTACATCGCCCATTGGTGTAAAGACATAAATTGTATCTTTTAAAACATCTTCTTTAACTGAATCGACAAATTTATCTTCACTTTCATCATTTTTAAGCTCCATAATAACTCTAAAAAATTGTAATTTTTGTTCCATCTCACTTTGCATATTAGATTTACCTTCTTTATATGACCAGTGCGATGCGATACCACATTCTGCTACTTTATCCATTTCATAAGTTCTTATTTGAATTTCAAACAATTGACCATCTATTCCAAATACAGTTGTATGTAGCGATTGATACATATTTGTTTTAGGCATTGCTACATAATCTTTAAACCTTTTAGGAATTGGCCTAAATTTAGAATGAATTAATCCTAAAACTTGATAACACTCGGCTTCTGTATCGACAAATACTCTTAAAGCTAATAAATCATATATTTCATTAAATGATTTACCTTTATCTAGCTTTTTATAAATACTATAAATACTTTTACTTCTTCCTTTTATTTCATGTTTGATATTGTGCTCATTTAGTAGTTTAGATACACTTTCAATCATTTCAACAATGTAATTATCTCTTTCTACTTTAGTTTTATTTAATTTTTCTACAATTTGATAATATACATCTGGTTTTAAATATCTTAAAGATAAATCTTCTAACTCTGATTTAATACTATTAATTCCTAATCTATGAGCAATAGGTGTAAATATATCTAAAGTTTCTTTAGCATTAGCTTTTTGCCTTTTTTCAGATAATGCCCATAGTGTACGCATGTTATGTAATCTATCGGCTAGTTTTAAAATAATTACTCTTACATCCTCAGTCATACCTACTAATATTTTTCTTTGATTAGCAATTAATGCTTCTGTATCACCACTAAAATTTAATCTATTTATTTTAGTTATACTTTCAACTAATTTAGCTACTTCTATTCCAAATAATGATTCTAATTCTTCTTTTGTAACATTACAGTCTTCTATTACATCATGAAGCAAAGCTGCTTCAACAGTTTTACTATCAGCATGAATTCCCGCTAAAATAAAAGCCACATTTAAAGGATGAATAATATAATCTTCACCACTATTTCTTTTTTGACCATTATGTTTAGTATTAGCAAAAATATATGCTTTTTTAATTTCTTTTAATTCATCTTCATTTTTTATATATTTTTTTAATTTTTCTTCTAATTGTATATATTTACTTATTTTAGTAACTTTCATTTTATCACTCTTCTTTAAAATAAATTTCTCGATTTTTTAAATTCAATTTTTGTTTTAAATAATCATCTATTAATAAATCATCGACATTTAAAACATCACTTACCATTTCATATAATGATAAATCTTTTGCTTTTTTCCATTTAACTTCTTTTAAATAATTCCATATATCTTCTATTTCAATATATTTATAACCACTTCGATGCATTTCTCCCTTTTTAGTCATTAAAGCTGGTTTTAATCTATTATATAATTCTTCTAAACTATTAAATTCTATTTCCATTTTACTTCATTCCTTTTTATTTTAAATATTCTTATCTATTTCCTTTAAATCAAGATTCATTAATCTTAAATAATCTTTTTCTGCTTGTGTCAAATGATTTTTCATATATTTATCATATTCTTCATGTGCTTTCTTTAATGCCATTTTATGAGAAACAAAACCATTTGTTTTTAAAATATCATTATGAGTCATCTTTAAAAAACTATCTAACTCATTTATCCAATCTTTCATTGTCATTACTTTTTTCTTTAAAGCATTAATTTCCGCAACATCGAGATATGCTGAAACCAACCTATTTAAAATATTTAATTCTTCTAAAGATAAATAATTTTTAGCAATTTCTGTTTCCTTTTTTGTTGGCATTGTTCCTTTAAAATTTGTTAATCCAATATTTTCTTTTTTTGAATCAACTCTATTATAAACTATTTCAGCTGCAGTGTTATTAGATACTGCATAATGCATCTTATTCTGTATAGTTTTAAAAAAATTTATTGTTATTTTTTCGTCTGGATTGTAATCTATAGAAGTAGCATATATATCTAAAATTTTTCTCCAAAAAACTTTTTCGCTAGACCTTATATCTCTTATTTTTTCTAATAATTCTTCAAAATAAGGATCTTTACCATTATTTTTAAAACGTTCAACATTTATATTGTAACCTTTTTTTAAATATTCTTTTAATAATTCATTTGCCCATATTCTAAATTCAGTGCCGCGATTTGATTTAACACGAAAACCAATAGCAATTATCATATCTAAATTATAAAAGTTAGTTGGTTTTGTAGAAAATTCGGAAATGCCGAATTTTCTTATAGTATTTTCTACTTTTAGTTCATTTTCTGCATAAATATTTTTTATATGTTCATTTATCGTTGACTTGGACTTATTATATAACTTACTAATTTGTTCTTGATTCATCCAAATATCTTCTTCTTGTAAAAAAACTTTAACATTTACATTATTATTATCTTTATATATTACAAATGAACTATCTTCCATATATCTGTCAACTCATTTCATTAAAATTATTAGTTATCATTTTATTGTTTTATTTCAAAAAACACATACATATATTATATAAGAAAAATCAATATTTTTAAAGGTGATTTATGAAAAAAAATAAATTTATTGTATCAACTATTATTTTAATTATTGGTGGCTTTATAACTAAAATATTAAGTATGGTAATAAAAATAGTAATGACTAGATTAGTAGGTACTGAAGGAATTGGATTATATATGTTAGTTAATCCTACATTTATGCTATTTATTGCTATATGTACTTTAGGACTACCTACTGCTATATCTAAATTAGTATCCGAAGATAAAAGGAATAACAAAAAATTAATATTTTCCAGTTTATTTTTAATTATTATTATTAATTTAATAGTTATGTTATTTATATTTTTATCAGCAAAGTTTATATCTAATAACTTATTACATGAAAGTAGAACATATTATTCTATTATTGCTATTGCATTAGTATTACCTTTTATATCCATATCAGGTATTTTAAGAGGATATTTTTTTGGCAAACAACGAATGTTTCCTCACGTTTTATCTAATGTTTTGGAAGATGTGACAAGATTAATTAGTATCATTTTATTTACACCTTTCTTTTTACTTAGAGGATTAGAATTTGCGGTTTCATTTTTAATATTATCCAATATTATAAGTGAACTAACATCAATATTAATCTTATTTTTTTTCTTACCTAAAAATTTTAAATTATATAAAAAAGATATTACCCCTTCTATGAGTAATATCAAAGATATTTTAGAGATAAGTTTACCTACTACGGGTTCTCGATTAATAGGTACTATTGGTATGTTTTTTGAACCAATTATATTAACTTATTTTTTAATTAAATCTGGATTTTCTAATCAATATATTTTAAATGAATATGGCATTTTAAATGGTTATGTTATGCCATTAATATTATTACCATCATTTTTTACAGGAGCTATATCGCAAGCACTACTTCCTATTGTAAGTAATGGTTATTCAAATAAACATTACAAATATACTAAGAATAAAATTAAACAAGCTATATTTATTTCTTTATTAATTGGTATTCCAGCAACTATTATATTTACAATAATACCTGAAATACCTTTAGAATTAATATTTAATACTAATCAAGGTATTACTTATATTAAAATATTAGCGCCAATTTGTTTATTGCATTATATACAATCCCCATTAACAACTTCTTTACAAGCAATGGGTAAAAGTAATTCAGCTATGTTTGGTACATTAATAGGCATGATATTAAGAACTATTGTTTTAATTATATGCTGTTTATTTAAATTAGGCATTTATAGTTTAATCATAGCAAGTTCAATAAATATAATATATGTTACAATGCATCATATAGTTAAAATTAAAAGATTAATATAATTTTTTATAATAATAAACAGATTAATTTCCATTATATTATAAGCTAAATCCCTATATTTTGATATTCAAATAATTCAAAAAAAAAAAAAAAAACAAATATAGCATAAATAATTTTATTTTTAATAAAAAAATTGTATAAAAATTATACAACTTCTTAATCTATCCTATTAAATAATAATTCAATATTATTGATTTTCATATCACTATCTAATTTATATTCTTCCCATTTAAATGGTTTTAATGATAACATATTTTTTATTTTATCAGCACTACT
>CALVSP010000020.1 GCA_944359065.1 uncultured Bacilli bacterium | reverse complement strand
TTTACAATCGATCCAAATAAAATTAAAGATGTTATCGGTAAGGGTGGCGAAATGATTACTAAAATTATTTTAGAAGCTAGTAATGTTAAAGCGGTTACTGATATCAATGCTGTTAAAGTTGATTTAGAAGATGATGGAAGAGTAATAATTTATCACACAGATAAAGATATTATTGAAAAAACAGCCAATATGATAAAAGATGTAGTAAAAGAAGTTGAAACAGGAAAAATCTATACCGGTAAAGTTGTCAAAGTAGAAGATTTTGGTTGCTTTGTTGAATTATGGCCTGGTGTTGAAGGCTTAGTACATGTATCTCATTTAGCTAAAGAACGTGTTGAAAAACCAAGTGATATAGTTAAAGTTGGCGACGAAATAATAGTTAAATCATTAGGTTATGATAAGAAAGGAAGATTGAACTTATCTCGTAAAGAAGCTTTAAAATAGGAGTGATAATATGGTTAGTTTTTATAATTTTAATGATCAAATAAGGACTATGCTTAATGAAATATATACGACATTGAGTAAAAAATTTAAAAACGAAAAAAATATTAAATTCTATCAATTAATTGAAGATATTAAATTAGAAAATTATGAATTATATAAAAATATTATAAGTTTATCTTTTTTGGATAGTTATAGAATGCTTTTAGATAAAAAGAAATATAACAATTTAACGCAAACTGAAGAAGATTGTTTAGTTCAATTTGAGCAAATTGAAGATATAGATGATTTATTATTTACTATCGATGAAAATCCTAATATTTTAAATCTAATATTACTAGGAACAATTAAGTTTAAAAATTTAAATTTAAAAGGTCAAGCTAATATGTTTTTACAGGTTTCTGATGAAAAAACATTAAAATTCAATAAATTCTATCTTTTCGAAAAACATGAAATGTTTAAAGATCGAACTAAAAATGATATAATTTCTATTTTTGTAAATAATAAAAACACCAAAGATGAAGAAAAAATTTATGAAATTTTAAATATTTTAGACATTATGTATATTGGAAATACACTTGGATTTTCTAAACTATTATTAGATATGTTAAAAGTATTTTATAAATGGAAAAAAGTTATTCAACTAACAAAACCTGAGCTTACATTTGGTTTAGAAGATGAAATTTTAGAAATTGTAGAAAATAACACAATTGATAATATTGTTTATTTATTAAGTTGTTCTCCAAATTTAATAGAAATTATAGTAACAGATTTTTTAGAATATGAAACTAATGAAATATTATTTAAAGAAAAAATAGAAAAATTATATGAAAAAATGGTTTCACGTGAAATTAAGATAAAATTAAAAGAAGTATAACTATTTTAATAAATTATATACTTCTTCTAAAGTTTTATCTTTTTTATTTTTATAAAATGGTTTTAAATGTAAATGAAAATGTTTTACTTCTTGTATTAAACCACTATTTTGAATTAAAGTTAAACCATCACAATTTAATTTTTCTTCAATTTTTAATTTCAACATTTTGGTTACTTTCATTATATGGGTTAAAGTATTAATATCGATATCGTCTAAATCTAAATAATGTTTTTTAGGAACAATTAAAATATGTCCCACACTATCCGGATTTATATCTAAAAAAGCAAAAACAATATCATCTTCATATATGTTATATGAATTTATTTCTCCATTTACAATTTTACAAAATAAACAATCCATATTATTACCTCCAATATAATTATATCAAAAAAAATCTAGTTTATCTAGATTTTGTGAATATCTGCGAATATTCTATAATAATAATGTTAAATTAAATTAAAAAATATACAATTTATTTTAATTTTAGTGTATAATTAAATTATAATTTTTATCTAATTTAGTTATTTGTTATATGAGAAAAAAATTATCGTGAATAAAATGTTATTGAATTACTTAGGAGGTGAAATATGAATCGTGAAGATTTTAATATTTTAAATAAAAATATTATTTATTTTGATAATGGTGCCACATCATTAAAACCAAAATGTGTAGTTGATTGTATTGCTGATTATTATAATAATTATAGTGCGAATGCCCATCGCGGAGATTATGATTTATCTTTAGAAGTAGATAGTAAATATGAAGGAACTAGAACTTTAGTAAAAGAATTTATTAATGCTAAAAAAAATAAAGAGATAATTTTTACTAGTGGTGCTACTGATTCTTTAAATAAAATAATATTTGGTTATTTTAAAAATTATTTAACTAAAGATGATGAAGTTTTAATTACTAAAAGTGAGCATGCATCTAATGTCTTACCTTGGTTTGAATTGCAAGATGATATTAAAATAAAAATAAAATATATTCCTTTAACTAATTTAGAAGTTACTTTAGATAATGTTAAAAAAAGTATTACTGATAAAACTAAAGTGATAAGTATCGCGCATATTACAAATGTTATAGGTGATATTAGACCGATTAAAGAAATAATTGATTATGCTCATAGTAAAAATGTATTAGTAATAATCGATGGCGCTCAGAGTGTTGCTCATAGTAAAATTGATGTTCAAGAGTTAGATGTTGATTTTTTAGCCTTTTCCGCGCATAAAATGTTAGGTCCAACGGGAGTTGGAATATTATATGGTAAAGAAGAATTATTAAATAATATTAAACCGATTATTTTTGGTGGAGGAATGAATGCTAGTTTTCAATTTGATGGTACACGAGTTTATAGTGAATTACCATTCTTATTAGAAGCTGGAACATCTAATATAGCTGGTGTAATTGGTTTTGGTGAAGCAATAAAATATTTAAATAATATTGGAATGAATAATATTACTAATTATGAAAAAGAATTAAAAAAATATGCTATTGCTAAATTAAAAGAAGTTAAAGATATAATAATTTATAATGAAAATAGCCAATCAGGTATTATTACATTTAATATTAAAGATATATTTGCTCAAGATTTAGCTATTTATCTTAATAAATATAATATTTGCGTAAGAGCAGGTAATCACTGCGCTAAAATATTAAAAGATGATTTAGGTATTAAAAATACTTGTAGGATAAGTTTATATTTTTATAATACTAAAGATGAAATTGATTATTTAGTGAAAGTTTTAAATAATGAAAACATTAAAGATGAAATTATCTAGAAAATTTTGTCTTTTTTTGTTATAATTAAATAGTGATGATTATGAAGAAAATATTATTAATTTTTATTTTATTATTAACTGGGTGTAGTAAACAAGAATATAGTAAAAACTTATTTTATATGGACACTATTATTAATGTTAAATTATATAACATTAGTGAGACTAAGGCTAACGAAGCCTTTAATGAAATTGAAAATATTTATCAAAAATATGAACAGTTAACTAATTTTTATGATGAAAATAGTGAATTATCTAAGTTAAATAACAATGTTAATTATGAAATATCTGCAGATTTATTAGAATTAATAAAAATAGGTTATGAATGGGATAATAAAACAAATGGTTTATTAAATATTAATATCGGCAATTTAACTAAAATGTGGCACAATTTTAGAGAAAATCCAATTGAATTACCTAATGTCGATGATATTAAAATTGAACATTTAAAAATGGATAATGATAAAATATTAAATGAAAAAGTAACCATCGATTTAGGGTCTATAACAAAAGGATTTGTAACAGAAAAAGTTGGTGAATATTTAGAAGAAAATGGCATTACTTATTATTTAATTAATGCTGGAGGCAATGTAAAAGTAGGTAAGAGTAATAAAGGATACTATAATATTGGAATTGCTAGTCCAATCAATGATGAAACTTTTGAAATAGTAAAAGAAGAAAACACTAGTGTTGTAACTAGTGGCGGATATGAAAGATTTTATGAATATGATGGCATTATGTATCACCATATTATCGATCCTAATACAAAATATCCTGCTAATTATATGAAAAGTGTAACTGTTATCGGTGAAGATAGTGGTTTATGTGATATTTTATCTACTACTTTATTTTTAATGAATATTGAAGATGGTAAAGAATTTATTAAAGATTATGATGTCAAAGTTATTTGGTTTACTAATGATAATGAAATAATTAAAAGTGATAATTATGAATAAAAATGACATTAAATTAATTATAATTGTTTTACTTATTACCATATCTTTATTTTCTTTATCATTATTTCAAAAAAAAGCAAGTATTGCTAATGTTTATTATGCTAATGATTTAATACTAGAAATCGATTTAAGTATAAATAAAACCTATGAAGTAGAAGGCGATAATGGTAAAGTAGTAATCGAAGTGTTAGATAATCAAATTAGAGTGGTTGAAGAAAATAGTCCTTATCATTTGTGTTCTAAACAAGGATTTATAAGTAATAGTGGTCAATCTATTATTTGCTTACCTAATAAAATAATTATTGAACTTCCTAATAATGAATTAGATACTGAGGTGAGTTAATTTGAAAAAATTTACAAGATTATCGATGTTATTAGCGCTTTCCGTTGCTTTAAATGTAATAGAAGCTAGTTTACCTTTATTTAATGGTTATATTCCCGGCCTAAAACTAGGCTTAGCTAATATAGTAACTCTTTTTATTATATATAAATTTAATTTAAAAGATGCTTTTTATGTCGGTATTTTAAGAGTATTTTTAGTTGGTATTTTAAGAACCGGTTTATTTAGTACAACTTTTTTCTTTAGTTTAAGTGGCGTTTTATTAAGTATTGTCGCTATGTATTTATCCAAAAATTTATTTAAATTATCCATAATTGGGGTAAGTATTGTTGGCTCTATAGCCCATAGTACAGGTCAGGTTATTACTTCGATATTATTATTACAGATGAGTTCGATGATTTATTATTTACCTTGGCTTTTACTTTTTTCTATTCCAACCGGTATTTTAGTTGGTATCATATGTAAACAGTTAGTCAAGTTTTACGATGAAGTATTGTCTTTTGAATAAAAATATTTTATAATTAAAACATAGGAGGATTGTATATGAAGAAAGTTTTAAGTTTATTATTAGTTACAGTTTTATTAACAGGTTGTGGTTCTAACGGTTTAAAAGAAGGTACTTATGAAGGAAGTGCTGTTGACACATTTGGTGGCCAAGAAAATACTGCTACTGCTAAAATTACAATTGATGAAAATGGTAAAATTACTGATGTATATTTAGATACTACATATACAAAAGATGGCGTAGAAACTACTAAAAAAACTTTAGGCGCTGAATATGGTATGAAAGAAACTTCTGCTAATAAAGGAGTTATCGAAGGTGGTGCTGAATGGTTTGAACAAGTTGAAGCATTAGAACAAGCTGTAATTGATAACCAAGGAATCGACTTCTTAAATGTTGATGAAGATGGTTATACTGATGCTGTAAGTAGATGTACTATTAAAGTAGATGCATTATATAAAGCTTTAGAAGATGCCTTAAATAAAGCTAAATAAGATTTGAATTTTCAAATCTTTTTTCATTTATATTTCACATTTTTATTGTATAATTATAAATGAGGTGATGTTTATGACAGTTTTAATAGTCGATGATGAGGAAAGAATTAGATTATTAATTAAAGAATATTGTTTGAATGAAAAATATGATGTTTTAGAAGCAGAAGATGGCGAACAAGCATTAAATATGATAAAGAATAAAAAAATTGATATAGTAATATTAGATATTATGATGCCAAAAATGGATGGATTAACTGCTTATAATGAAATTAAAAAATATAATATCCCAACGATAATCTTATCTGCTAGAACTGAAGAATATGACAAATTAATCGGTTTTAATTTAGGTGTAGATGATTATGTAACTAAACCTTTTAGTCCCAAAGAATTAATGGCAAGAATAAAAGCAGTTACTAAAAGATTTAATAATTTAACTGATACTTATATTTATAAAGATTTAAAAATAGATTTTAAAGGTCATGTTGTTTATATAAAAGATGAAGAAATTAAACTAACGCCTAAAGAATATGATTTGTTAGTTTATTTAATAAATAACAAAAATATCGCTTTGTCAAGAGAAGAATTATTATCTAAAATATGGGGTTATGATTTTTTTGGTGATGATCGCACTATCGATACACATATTAAGATGTTGCGTAACAATTTAGGCGATTATCGTGATTTAATTCAAACAGTAAGAGCAGTAGGTTATAAATTTGAAATTAAATAGTTCATTAAAATCCCATATTTGGTTATATTTAATTATATTTACCTTAATTATTATATTATTTTTATGGCTATTTCAAGTAATATTCATTAATAAATATTATGAATTAAGTAAAACTGATCAAATAAAAAAAACAACTTTAGAAATTATTCGTAATTATGATGACGATGAAGAATTATTAGATAAAATTTCTTATGAAGATAATGTTTGTATCGAAATAGTTAAAAATAGAATGACTATTTATAGTTCTAATGAATCAAATAGAGGTTGCTTAATTAGTAACTATCAATATAAAAATGATTTTTATGATAGCAATGTTAATGAAAAAACATATAAATTAATTAATCCATTATTTGATACTAAAACTTTAATATACGCTAAAAAGTATAATGATGATATTGTAATATTTGTAAATGCCTCATTAGAGCCTTTAGATAACACAATATCAATTTTATCAAATCAATTAATTATTGTAACGATTATTGTATCTATTTTAGCCTTTATAATCGGCTATTTTATTTCTAAAAAAATAAGTAAGCCAATTGAAAATATGAATGAAAATGCCTTAAAATTGGCTAATGATAATTATGATTTTAAATTCGATGAAAGTTCTAAAATATCTGAAATAGATACTCTAGCAAATACATTAAATTATGCTAAAAAAGAATTAGAACATACGGATGAATTAAGACGAGATTTACTTGCTAATGTATCACACGATTTAAAAACACCGCTTACGATGATAAAAGGTTATGCAGAAATGATTAGAGATTTAAATTACGATAATGAAGAAAAGCGTAACGCTAATTTAAATGTTATAATTGAAGAAACAGAAAGATTAAATATTTTAGTTGAAGATATATTGACATTATCTAAAATTCAAGCAAATAAAGATACTTTAAATAAAGAAGATTTTGATTTGGTGTTGTTAATTAATAATATTATTAAACGCTATAGCATTTATAAAGAAACTGAAGGATACAATTTTGAATTAAATATGCCTAGCGAAGTAATTATCAATGCTGATAAAAAGAAAATTGAACAAGTTATTTATAATCTAATCAATAATGCTATTAATTATACTGGTGATGATAATAAAGTAATTATTAATGTTATTGCAGGTAAAAAAATTAGAGTTGAAATCAAAGATACCGGTAAAGGAATAAAAGAAGAAGATTTACCGCATATTTGGGAAAAATACTATCATTCTAAGAAGAAACATAAAAGGAATGTTATCGGTACGGGTATTGGCTTATCGATTGTTAAAACGATATTAGAAAGTCATAAATTTAAATATGGCGTTATTAGTGAAGTAGGTAATGGTACAACATTTTATTTTGAAATTAGAAAAACATTTACAAAATAGATGTTTTTTTAATTTTATATGATATAATTAATAGTAGGAGGAATTGATATGGAATTAAGAGAAATTTATTCAAAAATGTTTTCTTGGATGTTTTTAGGATTATTAGTTACATTTCTAACTGGTTATGCAGTATCTAACAGTTATGACATTTTATTAATGGTAGTACAAGTACCTTTTCTAATTTATGCTATTATTGAAATTGGATTAGTTATATTCTTTTCACTAAAAATAAGAACGATGAGTAGTTTGACAGCTAAAATTTGTTTTATGCTATATTCATTTGTTACTGGTCTTACTTTTTCTTATTTATTTTTAGCCTATGAATTATATTCATTAATTTATGTTTTTGGTATAACATCTATATTATTTGGAACATTTGCTTTAATAGGTCATTTTACTAAAATTGATTTAAGTAAATTTAGTACATTTCTATTTATGGGTTTACTAGCAATTATAATATGTAGTTTAATTAATATGTTTGTTGGTAATGAAACATTCGATTTAGTTTTAACTATTGTTGGTATTGTAATATTTTTAGGATATACTGCCTACGACATTCAAAAAGTAAAATATAATTTAGATACATTTCCAGGAGAAAATTTAGCCATCTATGGTGCTTTAGAACTATATTTAGACTTCATTAACTTATTCTTAAAATTATTAAGTTTATTTGGAAAAAGAAGAGATTAAAACAAGTAATTAATTACTTGTTTTAATTTGACATAGAGGTAGCTTTTTGCTAAAATATTTATTCGTGAGGGGGAATATTATGAAAAAATTAGATAATATTTTTTTAGAAGATATTAAATCATTTGATATTTTAGATAAAAAATTAATTATTTATACAAAAGATGAAAAACTTGAATATACTTATCCAACTAATTTAGAATTGTTAAGAAAAATTTCTTATTTTATTCATCGCTATCGTGTTGAATTTGAAGCTAAAAAAAATAATACCATGAAAAGAAAAACAACCATTGATAATGAAATTAAAGAATCGGTAACAAAATTTTGTGAAACTTTCTTTAATAAATTATTTAATTCAACATTAGCATTAGTATTTATCACTTGTATATTAGGCTTCAATTTATTATTACTATATATGTATTTATGCTTTAACGGATTTAATTTTGTTAAATTAATATCAAGTACAGGAAAAGAACTTTCAAATAATTCTTTTAATAAAATTCTTGATGCTGCGACTCTTAAAGAAATGGAAAATATGCAAAATGCTTTTTATTCGTTAGAAAACAAAGCATTAGATTTGATTACTGATTTAGATTTAGAATTATTAAATCATTTAAAAACTAAAACAGATTCCAAAAAAAGTGTTTTTGAAAATTTAAATTTAACTCATGAGAATATTGCAAATTTTCTTGAATCATTACCTTATATCTATAAAGATAAAGGGCATCAAAAAACTTTAGGAAAATATCCAAATCATTAAAAATTTAAGTAATATATATAAGAATGATATTATGAAAAAATATTTGACAGAATTAATTATATGTTATATAATGTATATGGATGAAAGAAATTTCATATAATAAAAAAGAGATACATTTAATATTGCAGTATTATATGTATGCTCATATTTGATTTTGAACAAACACCGATTTCAATGATGATTCGGTGTTTTGTTTTCTAATCTTTGCTTTTTAAAACAACAACTGTATAAAATACAGTCATTGCAAATACAATAATTAATTGCATCTTTAATCCTTTCATTTAATTTAAAATTCATAAAGACCACCTCCTTGAGAGGAGCAAAACACCTAATTATTAAATATATCTCAATATTAATTATAAATTAATTTTTAATATATGTCAACTATAAATTTACTTTAGTTTTTTTTTAAAATATAGTATAATTAAGTAGGTGAGAGGTATGGTATATTTATTATATGGAACTATAAATTATTTAATAAATAAAGAAATTACTAAAATAATCAAAGAAAATAATATTGAAGAAATAAATGTTAATAAATATGATTTAAACAACACATATTTAAATGATATAGTAAATGATGCTAGTAGTATGTCATTATTTGATGATAAAAAAATAATTATCGTAAATAATAGTTATATATTTACAGGGACTACTAAAAAGGTTTTAGAACAAAATATTGAAATTTTAGAAAACTATTTAAACAATTTAAATGAAAATACAATATTAATATTTATCGTTAATAATGATAAATTAGATGAACGAAAAAAAATAACTAAATTAATTAAAAAAATAGGTATTGTTAAAGAATTTAATAATATTGATAATATATCATTAGTAAAAGAATTATTTGGTGAATATAGTATTTCAAATGAAAATATAAAATATTTAATAGAACGAGTGGGGGAGGAAACCACCCTACTTGCTACAGAAATTGAAAAGTTAAAAATATATAAGGATAACGATAAAAATATAACTAAGGATGATATAACTAATTTAATTTCCAAATCATTAGAAGTAAATAATTTTAAATTAATCGATGCTATTATAAATAAAAACAAAAATGAAGCATTTACATTATATCAAGATCGTATTAAATTAAATGAAGAGCCCATCGCTATTATAATTGCTTTAGCTAATCAAATTAGAATAATGTATCAAGTTAAACAATTATATTTAAATGGATACACCGAAAATAATATTGCCAGTATATTAAAAATACATCCATATCGTGTTAAATTGGCTAATCAAAATTCAAAAAAATATGATTCTGATTTATTATTAACTTATTTAAGTAAATTAGCAGATTTAGATATATCAATAAAAACTGGTAAAATAGATAAACAATTAGGATTAGAATTATTTATTTTAGCATTATAAAAAGACTTATTATTAGTCTTTTTTCTATATTTATTCAACTTCCGATAATATATATTATGTTAACTAACTAATTTTCTAATCTTTGTTTCGTATTATTTACTAAATCATTTATACTTAATAAGTCTTCATTAGTAAATTCTAATTTATATTCTCTTATATTTTGTTTAAAAACAATATTAAAATCGTGAATTAATCTTTTTTTAGTTTCTTTATCAATTATTTTATAATGTTCTAAATAATACATTTTATTATTAAACATTGCTGCTATTTTGATTATAATTGATTTAACAATAGTAGTATCTAGTAATTTATCATTATTCATTACATCATTAAATAAATCATCTAGTTTTTCACATAATAATTTATAAGTACCATTATTACTATATTTATCAAATTGTTTTTCAGTATATAATCCATCATATATTAAGCCATATAAAAAATCATTAACAGGAACTGATTGGTATAAATACCCTTTATTAGTCATTAAATTTATTTTTGTATCAATAATATTATTGATGTTACTATATGATTTATTAAATTCATTGTTCATCGCTAAAACTAACAATCTAACAATGGAATTAAATTGATTAGCATTATATAACCAATTAGAGTTAAATAACAAATCATCAACACATTTGATTTCATTATTACTATATTTTTTAATTAAACAGACGTTTGTAATTAAATTAAGTCCAATTTCATTAAGCATTTCTCCGTAATAATTATATTTGTTATTTGCTTTTTCCTCAATAACCAGTCCATTATATACTAATTTTTTAGCACCTTTATTATATAATTCAACAAAATCAAAATCTGGTACACTTAGATATTTAATTAATTCGTAAAGATATAAAAAATTGCTTTCTAAATTGTTTTCTTTTTTAATTATCTTTTTAATTGCATTAAATATATTTTTACTTTGTTTATTTAATTTTGTTATTATTTTTTCTTTATTATTTTCATTAAATAAAGATAATAACATCATATAACAATCATTAAAAATATCTTGTTCTAATTTATCTAAATCATTTGAAAATTTCACTTTCAAACACCTACTTTTATATTTATTATTTACTTTATTATAACAAATATTCCATATTTTAACAATTAAAACAATAAATATTTTTATATAATGTGTCAATAATATTAATGGGTGATAAAATGAAAAAGAATAAACAAGCTAAAAATTGTAATTCTAACAAATCATGTAAAGGATGTAAAGATAATAAAATGAATTCTAACATGAATAAAGAAAATACAAATTGTAATGCTAATACTTCTTCAAATTATGATTTTGAATAAGTTTTAACCCAAGAAAAAAAGACGGTTTTTATTGTCTTTTTTCTTTTCGAAATTGTTTTTCAACTTCCCCTACTCTTGTTAAATCTTCTTCTATACAACCACATATACTAAAAACTTCATACGGATCAACAATACTTGTTGGATTAACAAAACCTCTTATTTTATTCAATAAATTTTTATCATATTTTTTTATTGCTTCAAAAGCTAATCTACTACCAATAACATATGGATATAAACTATAAAAGTCATCATCTAATAAAAATTCTATGTATTTATCACATTTTTCAAAAGCTAAATCAATTAGAAGTTTATTAATTCTTTTTAAAGATTTTAATCTCTCTTCGTAGTACTTTATATCATCATCTAAAGATACTTTTCTTTTCTTTGTTAAAACTTCTAAATAATTATATAATGGTGTGAAAGTTAAAGAAATAAGTGATAAGTCAATAATTCTAATTTTTTGATAAATAGTAAACAATTCATTAATATCAAAACCTTGTTTATGTAAATAAGATACAGCATATATTTCATAAAAAATAGAAAAAAACTCTGATAAAATTGGTGGTAAATCAATATTATTATCTGTGATAATGAAATGGATTAATTCGTGAATTGTACTAATAATATCGTATAATGTGCTATTAAGTGTAAGAAACAAATAATAAGTTTCATCATCTATAACAACACAATTACTACCACTTGGAATCTTATCTAATTTTAATTCAATTCTTAATTTATCTAATTCTTCGTTTGAATAATTATTTATATATATTATTTTACCTTCATTTTTTGCTTTTAAATATATATTTAACCATTCTAAAGAAGGATCTATTTCTTTTAAAATTTCACAAATATATCTATTTATTTCTTCTTCAGTTAATTTTGTTAAATTTTTAACAACGTATTTTTCATCTACTTGACAATCAATAAGAAATTCATTCATCATATCCATTATAACAGGAAAATTATAGAACATAAATTCATCTTTATAATAATCACTATCTTTTAATTTTGTAACCATTAACCATAATAAATCACTTAAAACTTCATAACAACATTTATCATGCAACCATTTTTCTAATTCTTTATCTGAAATATTTTCATTACCTGTTTCAGTTTTATATAATTCTCTTGCTCTATCATATAGTTCAGTAATATTAAAGTCTTTATATATCAGTTTTAAATCATATTTTTTAGCTAATAATAACTCTGAATAAACTTCTTTTGGATTCATTTTCTTAATTAGTTTCATATATTTTCCCCCATTGGGCATTATTATAGCATATTTAATTTAAAAAACAAAATGATTTATTAACATTAATGTAACACCTAAAAGAAAAAACAAATATGTTATTTTTAAATTATTATATTTTTTTGAAGTTGGCAATAATTCATACATTGATATATGAATCATTATTCCTGCTATAATACCAAATAAAAATCCCATTATTCGATCATTAATATAATTACTTAAAAATAAATAAGTTAATAAAGCTCCAAGTGGTTCTGATATTGCTGATATAAATGTATAAAAAATAGCCTTAAATTTACTATTAGTAGCATAATAAATGGGAATAGATATACTAATGCCTTCTGGAATATTATGTAACGCTATTGCAATAGTTAAAGAAATTCCTAACATAATATTAACATTTGTTGCCATAAAAGTAGCAATACCTTCTGGAATATTATGAATTACTATTGCTAACATAGCAAATACCCCTACCCTATATAAATTATTATCAGTTGGAATATATTTATCAATAATCATCGATAAAATAATCCCACTTACGATAAAAATCAAAACATATAAAATAGCTGGAAATTTAGGAAATATATTTATTAACATACTATATGATTCTGGTATTAAATCTGTAATCGATACTGTAAACATAACACCAGCGGCAAAGGCTAGCGATCCTATTATCATATTTTCATTTTTCTTTTTAAAAATAAAAATAGTACCTAACATTGTTGAAAAACCAGCTAAAATAGTTAAAGTAAATGCGAATGATATATTATTCACAAATATCACCTATAAAATTATATGAGCAAATAAAAACTTAATAACAAGTATTAAGTTAATTATTATAACAATTTATTTATATTTATTATAATCAACGCCAACAATTTCACAAGCAATTTCAAATATAGTTTTTTCAGTATCAGGATTTTCTTCGATAAAAACATTAATATTTCTTTTAACATTTATTACATTTACTTCCATATTAACTGTATAAACTTCATTATTATCTTCCCATACATCTATTATTTTATCAACAATTCTATCTTGTTTATCACTTGATTCAGTTGCTTCCGTTTTCCAATCTTCAACTTTATAGTCATATACTTTAGTGCCACAACCTGTTACAAATAATAACGCAATTAATAAAATAAAGACCTTTTTCATACCATCACCTAGATACATAATATCAAATATAATTAATTATGTCAAACTCGCTTTAAACCTCTTAAATATTCTTTATTTTTGATCCGATATGATTCAGTAGCTTTTTGTAAAGATTTATTGTAAGTCCAATCATCTAAATTACAATTTTTTAAAAATAATATTGTTTTATCGTAATATTTTATTAAACATATCGAAATAAGCCATGCAATAGCCATTTTAACGTAATATTCGTCACTTTTAATACAATTAACCATCTTTAATACTTCATCGATATAATCATCATTTAAATAGTAAAATAAAGATACTATCCCTACTCTATTAATAAATGGTTTATCATTTTTTAAATATTCTTTGATTTTTATAAAATATTTATCTAAGTTTTTATTAATTATTTTATAATTCATTGCCACTGAATCACAAGTAGCCCACGAATCGATATAATTAATGTAATCATCAAATAATTTAATTGATTCATCATAATTTTTTAAATATGTAATAACAAGTCCGTGTAACATTATTTCTTCATAATATTTGTGTTTGTTATTTTTAATAAAAGTTAAATAATCTAATTTACTTATTTCTTTAGCGATTTTTTTTAAAATAGGAAGTCTTACGCCAATTATGTTGTTAGTTTTTATAATTTTTTCATTAAATTTTCTATATTCATCATCTTTAATACTACTTAAATATTTAATTAATTCTAAATTATCCGTGAGGATGGAATTTGGTATATTCATCTTTTAGTTTTTGATTAGAAATATGAGTATATATTTGCGTAGTCGATAATGAACTATGACCTAACATTTCTTTAATACTTACAATATCTGCTCCTCTATCAAGTAAATGAGTTGCAAATGAATGTCTTAAAGTATGAGGAGAAAATTCGGTTTTAATGTTTTTCTTAATAGCAATTTCTTTTACTAATTTATAAAAACTTTGTCTAGATAATTTTTTACCGTGATTATTTAAAAATACATATTCGGTATTTGTTTTAAGTAATGAAGGGCGATATTCTAAAATATATTTTTTTAAATAATATATTGCATAATCACCAATTGGAATAATTCGTTCTTTACTACCTTTACCTAAAGTTCTAATTAGATCACTTTCTAAATCGATATCATTTAGTTTTAAATTAACTAATTCACTTACTCTAAGACCAGTTGCATACATTAATTCTAGCATTGCTTTATTACGATAACTATATTTATCAGTTAAATCGATATCTAATATTTTTTTTACTTCTTCAACTGATAAGACTTTTGGTAAACTTTTTCTTAATTTTGGTACTTCTAAATATTCCATCGGATCAGTTACAAAACGATTAGATAAAACTAAAAATTTATAAAACGTTCTTAAAACCGATACATTATGATTAATCGAACTAGTAGATAATTGTTGTTCTCTTAAATATTTTGTATATTCCATTATATCTTTTCTTTTAATATTATTAATATCTAAATTTTTTTGATTAATATATTTATAATATTTAAATAAGTCATTCATATATGAATTAATAGTTTCATTACTATATTTTTTATCGATTAATAAATAAGTTTTAAATTCTAATGCTTTATTATTAAATTCATCTTTATTCGGTATAAAGTTCATTTTATCACCAATATAATTATATCATACTCTATTAATTTTTGAATAATTTTGATAAAATATTATTGGTGATTTATATGGAACCTTTAGCGCACATTCTAAGGCCTACTAAATTAGATGATATAGTTGGCCAAAAACATTTAATAGGTAAAGATAAAATATTAACTAATTTAGTAAAAAATAAAAAATTATTTTCGATGATTTTATACGGTAAACCAGGAATTGGTAAAACTAGTATTGCTACTGCTATTGTTAATGAATTAGGATATAAATATATATTGTTAAATGCTGTTATAAATAATAAAAAAGATTTTGATGATGCCATATCAGAAGCAAAATATAATAATGAGTATATTATCATTATGGATGAAATTCATAGATTAAATAAAGATAAACAAGATTTATTATTACCTTATTTAGAAAACGGCTTAATAACTTTAATTGGTATGACTACATCTAATCCATATCATAAAATTAATCCAGCAATTAGAAGCAGATGTCAAATATTTGAATTAAAAGAATTAAATGATGAAGATATTAAAGAAGCATTAAATAAAGGAATTAAATATTTAAAAGATATCCAAATAAATGATGAAGCAATTGATTATATCGTTAGATTATCTGGTGGAGATTTAAGGTTTGCTTATAACTTATTAGAAGTAGCATATTATTCTAGTAGTAATAAAATAGTAAGCGTTGAACATATTAAGAAAATAAATAGTAAGCCCGTATTTTTTCACGATAAAAATGAAGATGGACATTATGATGTTTTGTCAGCATTTCAAAAATCAATTAGAGGTAGTGATGTCAATGCTAGTTTACATTATTTAGCAAGATTAATTGAAGCAGAAGATTTAGATAGTATTTATCGAAGAATGACTGTAATTGCTTATGAAGATATTGGATTAGCCAATCCTTCTATGGGGCCTAAAGTTGATGCTTGTATCAATGCTTGTGAAAGATTAGGATTACCTGAAGCTAGAATTCCTCTTGCTACAGTTGTAGTTGAGTTAGCATTATCACCTAAATCAAATTCTGCTCATATTGCCTTAGACAATGCATTATTAGATATTAGAAATGGCAATACAGGTAATGTTCCTAACCATATTAAAACAACTTCAAAAGATTATAAATATCCGCACGATTATCCAAATGCCTTTGTAAAACAACAATATTTACCAGATAATATTAAAAATAGAAAATATTACATTTCTAAAACAACAAGTAAATATGAGACAACTTTAAAGAGTATTTATGAAAAATTAGAAAAATTACAAAAAAATGATTGAGTTGATTTCAATCATTTTTATCTTGTTTTAGGAACAGTTAATTCACCATTTAAAAGAGAATAATATTTTTTTTCTAATTTTGCTTTCATTTGGGTTAGTCTTTCACATTCTTTAGGTGTTAATATTTCTACATTAGCATTAAATAATAATCTAATTAAACTAATTAATTCTGTTGAACTAATTGATTTTGTTGGAATATCTATTGCCATATTAATTAAACTATAATAACTTGCAAACATTTCAAACGAAATATTATTTAAAGAAATTATTTGTTCCATTTTAGCAAATTCATTTCTATAATAATCGTCTAACATTTTACTATTATTAGGATCTTTAAATGTTTGAAGCATTAAAGCACTTAATCCCATTTTGACATAATTAAAAGTTTCTTCATCATTTCCCGTTAAAATTGGTCTAACTCTTGTATTTAATAATGCCCAAATATAC
Source organism: uncultured Bacilli bacterium (assembly GCA_944359065.1). Classification (GTDB taxonomy): domain Bacteria; phylum Bacillota_I; class Bacilli_A; order RF39; family UBA660; genus Faecisoma. The sequence continues at coordinate 4,838 of CALVSP010000020.1, read as the reverse complement.
TTTAACGGTTTTTTTATAAATCCTTTCTCTATAGCATGACTTAGTCGTAAATAATAAGTTTTAAATTCATTAACTGTTAAATCGTAAAATTTTAAATATTCAATCATATCTTCAAAATATTTAATATATGTACTATTTTCCATAAAAACCCCCTTGAATGCATATTATTATAACATTATTAAAAATTTGTCAAATTATTGTTTTTTCATACTAAAATATGAAGTTGTTGTATCTAATTTAATACCTCTTAATTGGGCCATTTCATTAATTGTTACAAAAGCATATCCTTGTTTTTGTAATTCTTCCATAGCAAGTAATGCACCTTCGACAGAAGATTTATATATATCGTGGACTAATACGATAGCACCATCGTGAGCGTGTTCAATAATTTCATTAGCCACTCTATTTTTATCTTTATATTTCCAATCTAAAGGATCAACATTCCATAAAACAATATTCATATTAGCAAGTTCTTTACCATGATCAGTTAAGTTACCATAAGGAGGCCTTAATAAAGTTGGAGTTTTACCAATTGCATCTTTTATTGCATCATTTGCTTTTTTTAATTCTTCCATTAAAGCGGAATCACTTAATAAATTTAAATTACGATGATTGTATGTATGACTACCTATATCATTTCCTTCTAGGTATGCTCGCCTTATTGTTTCTTTATTATTTTCTACCCTACTACCTAAAACAAAAAATGTAACTTTTGCATCATATTTATCTAAATTATCCAATAAATAATTTGTATTAGATTCACTAGGACCATCATCAAACGTGAAGGCTATTAATTTTTTATTTTGAAATTTACTTAAATCTCTAGTTTCTGGAACTATATTTATGACCTCAGTTTCTTTACTTGTACCACGATATTCTTCTTTTAACAAATCATTAATTTCCTCATAAGGTATTACTATGCTTATTTCACCATCAGCCCACGATGCAATTTGATATGGTGGGAATAAAATCTTTAAACCCTCATCAGTAAATTTGAAATGTTTATAATTATCTATGGTTGCTTCTGTTCCTTGTTTAACCCATAACTCATCAAAATTTTTATCTTTCAAATCTAAAACATAATAATATACAATACTAGATATTTTTTTAAATGATTCTTCATCTTTAAAAAAATGCGTTATATCGATAAATTCATTAGATTTGTTATCATAATAAATACTAGCATCATCTCTTGTATAATGAGCGCCACCGGTATAAGAGAATGTTAACATATAAATATATGTAACATTATTATAATTATTTTCCGTAACCGATAAATTAAAATCATATTTTGGTTGTTCTAAATCTTTTGTATCTTTTACAACACTAAGAAAACTTTCTTTTTGATAATCAATATATTCATTTATTTTATTCATAATTTTTTTATTGTCTATATTTGGATAATCTATTTTTAAATCATAAGTATCCGTACTTTCTAAAATATGATCTTCTTCTTTTTTAGTAAGTCCTTTTACAATAAATATACTACTTATTAAAATCACTAAACTTAAACTTAATACTAATGCTTTACCTTTTTTATTTAATCTTCTTTTCATACATACCTCCTACTAATATTATGTTTTTTAACAACATTATTTTCTAGCATATCAAAAAAAAATAATATAAGCAATATTCTTATATTATTTATATATAATTTTACAGTTAAATTGACAAAATAGATATTCAAAATTATCTAATGGAGAATATTTATTAATAATGATAAAAGCAATAGAATTTCAATATATGACATTAAAGTTTTAACTGTTATATTTCTAATATAACTGAATTACAATTTAATTTTGACATATTTTTAAAAATATTCATAACTTGAAAATAAGTGCGGTTTAAAATTGGAAATATTTGGATAAATTAATTTAATTTGTGATTAAAAAAATAATATAAGCAATATTCTTATATTATTTGATATTTAAAACAATAAATATTTAGATTATTTTTTTCAAAACTCTTATTTTATATTCATCTTTAATTAAAAATTTATCTTTAATATTTTTTCTAAATTGGTTTTCGTATTCAAACTGTGATAATATATCATCAATTATTTTTATGCTATTAATATCTAGACTTCTCTTTACATTCATATTAATCATTTCACTTGTTATATAACAAAATTTTAAATAATCAAATTTTTCAATTAAATGCAGGTATGTATGCGATCTTCTAACTAAAATTGCTCCATTTTCGATTGTATATGTTCCACCTAATTTATTAGGAATAATTAAATGATGGAAAGTAAAAACATCATCAGGTTGTAATACATATCCCATAAAATCATATCCTAATTCTTTTATATTAAATTCCCTAATCATCAATTTTGTAATCGATTTCATAAGTTTAACTAGCAACTTTTCTTGATTGAATTTCTGCTATTTTTTCAAACACTTCAGTAGCATTATTTTCATTAATTTCTGTATAGCCTAACTCTTTTAAAGCTTGAACTTTAACTGTATTTAATTCCATCGTACGGCTCATTTTTTCTTCGATTTTGTGTTCAATTTGAGCAACAAATCTTTCGTGAGAAGCCGCTAACTTAGTTTTAGAAGCTCCTCCACCATTATATAGTGAAAATGCTGAAAATAAAATACTTTCAAATGTGAATTGTTGTTCTTCATCAAAAACAAATTCCATTGGTTTCGTAAAACCTGCTGCTTTAGAAACATAACCCAAAATATATTTTAACTCCTTAGAATTATCGATTGATTGTAGATAGTGATATAAATATAATAAAATATAATATCCTTCCGTATCATTTTCATCTTCAACTCTTTCCTTTAATAACTCAACAATATCTTGAAGTAATATTTTTTGTTTTTTACCTAAGCCTTCAAAATCGATACTATTTTCACTTTCTGGAGTTTTAGTTAAAGAATTCAAACGATCATCTACTTCATATATATAATCAGTTGTAACTTTTAATTTAGAAATTTCTTCAGCTGATTTTACTCCTAATAAATTTAATAATAATACTTTTTTATCTTTAGGCCATTTGTTAATGCTGTCTAATTCTAAATAATTGTATATCATTTGTCTAGATACTCCTAAAAATTTTGCTAACTTTACTTTGGAAATGCCAAGTTCGTGTAATAATTCATTTAGTTTGTTCATTTTGTTAACCCTCCTACAATAATTTTACCACATTAATGTCAAATGTCAAGCGTAAAGTAAAAGTATATGAAAAAAAGTAAATTTTTTAATAATTTACTTTTCTTAATTCAAAATAACTTTGTGGATGTTCACATACTGGACAAACTTTAGGAGCATTCTTACCAAAGTGTACGTGACCACAATTACGACAAATCCACATTTCTTCAGAACCTTTATTAAATACTGTTTCGTTTTTAACATTTTCTAATAAAGCTCTATATCTTTCTTCGTGATCTTTTTCAATTTTAGCAACGCTTTCAAATAAATATGCGATATGGTCAAATCCTTCTTCTTTAGCCTCTTTAGCAAATCCAGCATACATATCAGTCCATTCGTAATTTTCTCCATTAGCAGCATCTTCTAAATTTTCCATTGTGCTTGGTACACTACCGCCGTGTAGTAATTTAAACCAAATTTTAGCATGTTCTTTTTCGTTTCCTGCAGTTTCTTCAAATATAGCAGCAATTTGTTCAAAACCATCCTTTTTAGCCTTAGAAGCATAATAAGTATACTTATTTCTTGCTTGTGATTCACCAGCAAAAGCAGCCATTAAATTTTGTTCTGTTTTACTTCCTTTTAATTCCATAATCAATCTTTCCTTTCTCTACATTCAGAACATATTCCTTTTAAAACAACATCACTATTTAATACTTTAAAATTATAATTATCCATTATCATCGTATCGATATTTAATAATCCAATATCGATTATTTTATTACATTTGATACAACATAAATGACAATGATCCGTATTTTTATCATAACGATCAGTTTCTAAAGATATTTTTTTAATCATATTATTTTCAACTAAAATATTAAGATTACGATAAACTGTTCCTAAACTTATATCAGGTATATCTTTTTTTACTTCTTCATAAACCATATAAGCAGTCGGATGATTGCAACTATTATTAATAACTTTAAGTATTTTTTTTCGTTGTTTAGAATATTTCATAATCACCTCAAAGTAGTAATCATTCCTACTTCTACTTAATTATACACTAATTACTTTTCAGTGTCAATATCATTTTCTTCTAATTTTTTAATTATTTTTCTTTGATTAGATAAAATCAACTCAATATGATCGTGTAGTTGTTCTAAAATGAGTTCGCTTTTCAAATCAACGCGATAATCATTTTGGTTTCTTAAACTATCTTTTTTAGATTGCCTATTTTGACTCATCATTATGATAGGTGCTTGTAAAGCAGCAATACAAGATAATAATAAATTTAATAAAATAAATGGATATGGATCGACATTATCCCATAAATAAACATTTAATAATATCCAAATAATTAAAAATAAACTAAAACCAATAATAAAATACCAACTACCAGCGATATTTGTAATTGCATCTGCTACTTTATCCGAAAACTTTAAATTATTTTTATCTAATTTATCAACATCAACCGCAATAGGTTGTTCAAATAACAATTCAATTAATTCCTCTTCATCAATTTCTTCTTTGTTTTTTAATAACATTTTAACTATTTCTTTTTTCTTACTTTTGTCCATAAACTCACCTTCCTACAATATAAATTATACTTTATATTAAATAAAAAAACAAGAAAAAAAGATTCATTTTAGAATCTTTTAAGCTATGTGAATTGAAAAAGTAAATTCCGGTTTCAATATTTGAAAACTGAATTTAGTCTTACATCAAATTCCAGTTATAAA
>CALVSP010000019.1 GCA_944359065.1 uncultured Bacilli bacterium | reverse complement strand
CTTGACAAATACATTGTATCATAAAAAAATATGTTTGTCAAAACAAATTAATTAAAAATTAACGAAATTATTGAGTCGAAGTTAATTTATAGTATAATCATATATAGGGAATAATAACTGTTGGGTACTTGCCGAGTTCTACAAGAAGGAGGCTTGATAATTATGAAGAAAAAAGATTTACTAATAACATTTTTAATTCTAATTATCATTTTATTAATAGTATCGTTAATGATATTATGTATAAAAAAATAGTACCTAATCTAACAGATTAAGTACTTACCACAAATATAACAGGTGAGTACTCAACATAGGAAAGTTAAGTATTCCCTTTTTTTATTGTATGCAAGTTTCCTTGACAAATACATTGTATCATGAAATAATATATTTGTCAAAACAAATTAATTAAAAATTAACGAAATTATTGAATCTAAAGTTAATTTATAGTATAATCATATATAGGGAATAATAACTGTTGGGTACTTGCCGAGTTCTAGAAGAAGGAGGCAGATAATTATGAAGAAAAAAGATTTATTAATTTCTTATTTAATTCTAATTATCATTTTATTAGTTATAGCATTATTAATTTTATGCATAAAAAAATAGTACCTAATCTTACAGATTAAGTACGAACCAAATTAACAGGTGAGTACTCAACATAGGAAAGTTAAGTATTCCCTTTTTATTATATGCAAGTTTCCTTGACAAATACATTGTATCATTTTTTTAATTATCTGTCAAAGCTTTTTCAATAATTTGTTTATTATTAATTAACCTTTTATCTAATGGATTCATTTCTAAAGCAATATTAACATTTTCTAAGGATTTTTGATAATCTTTTATATTATAATAAGCAATAGATAATAAATCGTATATAGTATAATCCCAACTAAATGGCTCATTAATATAACTTTTTGCGTGGGTTTTAATTTCTAATGCCTGATTACAATAATTAATAACATTATCCCATTCTTTTAATTGATAACATAGTAGAGCCATTTCAACATAAGGATCTCTTAAATATGGTGCTTCATTAATTGCTTTATTAAGCCACATTTTGGATTCTTCAAATCTATTTAAATTTTTATAACTTCGCGCAATAAAACGCATTGATGCACATCTTTCATCTTTCCATAAAGCAGTAGGGAGCGATAAATGTTTAATTAAAGTGTCAATACACTCATTCCATCTTCTTTTAAACATATATTCACGACCTAAATAATGTGTATTACGGTCATTATTAGGGTCTTCTTTAACAGCTAATTCTAATAAAGGTAAATAACTAGCTCTTGATTTTGTAGAATCAGGAAAATGTTCGATAGTTAAATCTTCACAAGTTATAAAGTTTTCAACACCATCATATTTTAATATTTCGTGGACTGGATTAACCCATTTATAATTTTTTCGACTATGTATTTTATCACATAAAAAATTTACGGCGGGATTTCCATATTCATCGTGACTCCAAATATAATTATATCTTAATCTTGTTGTATCTTCTTTCCAATTATTTAAAATAATTTCTTTCCAACCTTTAATTAAAACTTCGTCTAAATCTAAAGCAATACAAACATCAAAATCTTCTGGTATCATTTCTAGTGATAAATTACGAGCTACATCAAAGCGCCATGGATCAATTATTTTTTGATTAACTATAACGCCGAGACTTTTTAATTTGTTAACTGTATCATCAGTAGATCCTGTATCAAGTACGTAAATACCATCGGCATCTTTTGCTGACTCATAAAATCGATCGACAAATTTTTCTTCGTTTTTACAAATTGCATAAACACATATTTTCAAATATAATCACCCATTTAATAATATGTTTTAATTGACTATTAAATGTATTTATTTTATAATGGTTTTGAGGTGACTTATGGTTATAGTTATATTAGGGCCTACAGCAGTAGGGAAAACAAAGATGAGCGTCGAATTAGCAAAATTATTAAATGGTGAAATAATAAACGTTGATAGTACACAAATATATAAAAATTTAGATATAGCAACAGCTAAAATAAAAGAAGAAGAAAAAGAAAATATTCCGCATCATTTATTTGATATAAAAGATATAACTGAAGATTATACGGTTTATGATTATCAAAAAGATTGTCGAAATAAAATAGATGAAATATTAAAGAAAAATAAAACTCCTATTTTAGTAGGTGGTACTGGATTATATATTAAAGCGGCTTTATATGATTATAAATTTAATGATGAAGTTAGCAATCAATTTGAAAATTTAACTAATGAAGAAATATATAATAAATTAAAAGAATTAGATGAAAATATTGATATTCATATTAATAACAGAAAAAGATTAGTTAGAGCTTTAAATTATTGTTTAAATAACAATTTAAAATTTAGTGAAAAAGAAAAAACTGATAAATTATTATATGAAACAGTTTTTATTGGATTAACTACTGAACGCAATATTTTATATGATAGAATTAATAAAAGAGTCGATGTAATGGTTAAAGATGGGCTATTAGAAGAAGCTAAAAAAATATATGATTCAAATGTAAGAACAAAAGCTGTTATGACACCGATTGGTTATAAAGAATTGTTTCCTTATTTTGAAAATAAAAAATCTTTAGAAGAATGTTTGGAGTTAATTAAGAGAAATAGTAGAAAGTACGCAAAAAGACAATATACTTGGTTTAATAATCAAATGAAAGTAAATTGGTTTAGTGTTGATTTTGATAATTTTGATAACACAATAAAAGAAGTATGCGATTATATTACTTCTTTAAAATAGCTTTATTATTAATATCTTTACTGATTAAATTATAAATATTATCAACTAATAATTCATAATTATTATATTTTGTAAGAAGAGGTAATGATACTTCTTTTTTAATTTTGTTTAAATATTTTTGACCTTTACTATTAAATCCTAAAATCCTAATATATTCTAATTTGTAATCTTTTTTGTCCAAACAACACAAAATATGAACTAAACATCTTTTAATGCGGTTGTAAGTATAATTTTTATGCTTGACATTATTAATTAATTCTTCAACATTGTTTGAATGTAATATATTTTTTTTAAGTAAACTATTTAAACTAATATCAATATCTTGATATTTAGTTAAATCTTCAGTCATTATTTTATGTTTAATGATTAGATAAAAATCATTTAAATTTATATTTTTAATATAGTTAGTATTAGGAATATATTTAGATATGTCTTTATTATTATAAATCAAATTTCTTATACTAGTAGCACTACTTATTTCACCACTTATTTTAGAATCGTGATAATCATTAGTTCTTTTAATTGTAATTGGTTTAATTTTACTATTTAACTTTTTTATTGCTTTTATATAGCTAATACCTAATAAATCGTTTGGCGTATCAATTGAAATATTTATTTTTTCTTTTAAAGCAATATCGATTGCTTTGGGATAATTATATCCTTTTTTTAATAAATCTTTGATATCGACTTTAGTATTAGCTATTTTAATTAAAGTATCTATATCATTTGATTCACTACCAAATACTAAATAATCACATTTTAAATTATCTAAGATACTAATAGCTCCGTAAGCATAAATATCAGCAGATTGCGTTGCAAACATAAAAGGTAATTCTACTACTAAATCAATGCTATATTCTAAAGCCAGTTTAGTTTTATCCCATTTGCTTATAACCGATACATCGCCACGATTAACAAAATTACCAACTAAAACTAAAGTAATAATTTCATTAGGAAATAATTCTTTAACTTTATTTAAATGATATAAATGCCCATTATGAAATGGATTATATTCACAAATAATACCAACCATATTAAATCACCTAAGTAGATTATATCAAATTTATTTACTTTTTTAAATTTTTTTTGTATAATTAATTAGGTGATTCAAATGAATGTTGATATTACAAGATTAAAAAGCGGTATTGAAGATAATGTTTTAATTGATTTAAATTATTCATTTAATAAAGAACAACTAAAAAATACTAATATATTAGAATTAAATAATATTAAAATAAAAGGTGAAATAACTAATGGAATCGAGAATTATCACATCAAATTAAACATCAAAGGAACGATGATTTTGCCTTGCTCAATTAGTTTAAAACCAACAAAATATCCTTTTTCAATTGAATTAGATGATGAATTAGATGAATTTTTAGAAGAAAATATCGAAAATAATCAAAATACTATTGATATTTTTCCAATAATATGGGAAAATATATTAATGGAAATTCCCCTTAAAGTTGTAAATGAAGATTTATCGGATGTAAAAAAAGAAGGCGAAGGCTGGAAATTTATAACTGATAAGGAAGAAAGAATTAATCCTGAATTAGAAAAGTTAAAAGATTTATTATAGGGAGGTGTTATAAATGGCAGTACCATTTAGAAAAGTTAGTAAAACTCGTGGACGCAAAAGAAGAACTCATTATGTTATAAGTGCTAATACTACAGTTAAATGTCCAAAATGTGGTGAAATGATTAAACCACATAGAGTATGTCCAAAATGTGGAACTTACAAAAATAAAGAAGTAGTTAAAACAGCTGAATAGTTGTTTTTTTGTGTAAAAAAAAAACTATTTAATAGTTTTTTGATGTGTTAGTTGTTTTAAATCAACAGTTTTAATTGCTTTAAATGGTATATTATCACAATATGCTAGTTCTCTTTCTTTTTCTTCAGCATCTAATTCATTTAATTCAAAATTTTTAGTTATAATTACTTTGCTAGCCATTGGAGCAAAAACTTTGAAATGTATAAATTTTTTTTCATACCAATCATTAATTTTTTGTGTCCTTATTTCACTTTCTTTTCGATAACCCTCACTTAAAGAAATAGCAATACTATTTTCAATTTTTTCATCAATTTTTTCATATTCCATAAAATTATAAGGAACAATTAATTCTTCTTCTTGAACATTAATAATTTCGTGTAAATGTTCCCAAATAGTAGCATATTCTTCTTTACCACATATAATATAAACTTTTTTTCTATTTTTAAATTCAACCATAAATTTCACCTCTTCAAGTGCTTTTTATACTAACATATTAAAGTTAATTTGTCAATTAGTATATCTAATTGTTTCATTTGAAATATTAAATACAATCCCCATCATAATCATATAACTTAGTAAAGAAGAACCACCATAACTTATAAATGGTAGAGTAATTCCTGTTATAGGCATAATTCCAAAAGTCATTCCAATATTTTGTAATTGTTGATATATAAGCATACCAACAATACCAGAAATAATATATTTATTAGTTAAATTGGTATTTCTTAGAGCAATTAAAATTAATCTTATATCAAAAAAAGCAATTAAACCTAATAAAATTATAACTCCTATAAATCCAAAGTTATTGGCATATACAGCAAATATAAAATCAGTTTGTGGTTCAGGAAAATAAATAGGCGTATTATTAATTCCCATTCCCAATAATCCTCCTGATCCGATACTAGTAATACCATTTTCTAATTGATATCCACTACTATTTGACCAATCCAATAACCTATCAATTCTCAAAAAAAAGTTTGTTCCAAATATATTTATAAATAAATCAGTATTAATAAAATAAATTCCTAGAATAACAATAAGAAATAAAGCAATAGCAGAAAATAAAATAATAAACCATCGATACCTAATTCCTGAAATAAATAGCATAACAATAGTTATTAATAAATATATTAATACAACGCCTGTATCTGGCTGTAAAAATGTTAAAATACTAGGAATCAAAACAACAATTCCTATTTTTATTAAAAATTTAAATTCTTCTAAAACACTAGGATTATTGTAATCTTCGTTGAATTTGTTAATCATAGTACCTAATGTAATAATTAAAATTACCTTCATAAATTCGCTTGGTTGAATAGTACCAATCCCAGGAATGCTAAACCAACATTTAGCATTATTAATTGGTTCGGCAAATAACAACAACCCTAATAAAGAAATAATACCAATAATATAAAATATCCAAATATTTTTATAAATAAAATTATTTCCTATAAACATTATAAAATAAGCAATAATAAATCCAGCAATATACCATAATAATTGTTTATAAACCAATGTATTGTTAGATATTAATATTTCTGCACTATTAATAGTTATTAAACTAATTATTATAAATAAAAACAAAACAAATAATATCCAAAAGTCAACTTTATATTTTGAAATTTTTTTCATAATTTCACCTATTATTATCTTACACTAAATTTGTAAATTATACAATTAAATATTTGCAAAATAAAAAAATATATAGTATAATTTATAAAGGTGATAGAAATGGAATATATATGGCAATATTTAATAATAATTATTATTGCAGTTATTATTGCTATTGCAATCATAAAATCAAAACAAAAAGATTTTAAATTAGAGGCCAATAAATTAATTGAGTATTTAGGTGGTAAAGATAATATTGTAAATTACGAAACTAATAAATCAAGATTTATTGTAGAATTAAAAGATACTAAAAAAGTCAACAAAGAAGGAATTCAAAAAATTGGGGCTCAAGGAATAGTTGAAATAGATAATCAAATGAAGATTATTTTGGGAGAACAAGCACAAAAAATAAAAAAATTTATTGATGATTTAAAGTAGCGAAAGTTACTTTTTTTTTCATATTTCGACACCATTCGACAAAATAATACAAAAAAGTATAATATAATTAATTTAGGTGATAAAAATGCTATATTTAGTTTTATTTAACGTAATTATTTTACTATTTCCATTAATAATTAATTTATTTTATTGTACTTATAGCAATAATATAAGTAAAGAACAAAATAAATTATATTTAGATATTTCTTTATTATCAAGTTTATATTTATTATTAATTTTTAATAAGGAAAATACATCATTAATTATATTATTTAATATACCTTTGATTTTTGCTTTTATAAAAAAGAGAACATTTGTAAGCATTATTATTACATTTATCATTTTGTTTAATTATGTAGATAATAATATAATAATCCATATTATAGAATATTTGATATATTATTTAATATATATATTTTATCAAAAAAATATATTAAACTTATTTTTATGTATTAAATTTGTTTTTAATTTTGATATATTAACAAGTATTATTTTTGTTTTTATTGCATATTTAGTAGTTTTCCTATATAAAAAAGGAGAAGACATTATAAAACTTCATATGAATATAAAAGAATTAGAACAAGAAAAGCAATTACGAACATCCTTATTTAAAATAACTCATGAAATAAAAAATCCGATTGCCGTATGTAAAAGTTATTTGGATATGTTTGATATTAATAATAAAAATCATGAAAAATATATTGAAATTCTAAAAGAAGAAATGAATAAAATATTATTATTATTACAAGATTTTTTAGCTATGAATAAAATAAAAATTCAAAAAGAAATATTAGATATCAATTTTTTATTAGAAGATGTTATAACACAATTTGAGCCAGTATTAAAGGAAAAAAATATAAAATTTGATTATGAAATTGACGAAGAAGAAATTTTTATTGAAGGGGATTATAATAGATTGAATCAAGTTTTAATAAATATGATAAAAAATAGTATTGAAGCTATCGAAAAAAATGGAATTATAAAATTAAGATATGAAGTAGGTGATAGTTTTAAAATTATAATTGAAGATAATGGTTCTGGAATAGCACCAGAAGATTTAGAAAAAATAAAAGAACCATTTTATACGACTAAAAAAAATGGCACAGGATTAGGTGTGTCATTATCAATTGAAATAATCAATGCTCATAATGGTAGTATAGAATATTTTCCTTTGAAGAAAGGGACAAAAGTTGTAATTGAGTTACCAATATATAAATTATCCAGCTTCGGGATAGATTGATTTATCATAATTATGATAACCAGTATGGTATTTTTTCAATTGTTCAGTAGTTATCAATAAAAAATTATCTAAGACTAAATTACTGCCATCATCGGTTACAGGGTCATCCCATGTTAAATCTAAATGATACCAATTGTTATCAACATATACATAATTCCAAATATGATTTTCACTAGAAATTCGATAGTTTGGAATTTTTAATTTATTTAAAAATAAAGACATAGCATCGGTGTAACCACCACATAATGCTTTATGGTAATATAATGGACCAATTGCTTTGTGAGAAGGATTATCTATATCTTGTAAATTTGCTTCCAAATATTCAGTATCATAATCTGTTGTTTCAACTATGTAATTATGAATAGCAATGATTTTTTCTTTATCAGACATATCTTCAGTTAATATGTCATTCATTATTTCTTCAATTTTTTTATCTATAGAAGTAATGATATTATCATTATAAGATTTTTCTATATTTATTTGCACTTTATTAAAAGAATTATATGTAACAAAAACCTTCCTATAATTATTATATGGATGAACATAATTGTTGATATTTACTAATTCATTGGCATCAGTTAATATGCTAACATCATTAATACATTCATTATAATCACAATAAAAATAAAAATTAGTAGATCCATTATTTAGCGCTGTATATAATATATTTATTAATTCTTGTTTATTATTGGCAATAAAATCATCAGTTTTTTGAACATATTCGAATTGATAATCTAAACTATATTCATTTGGTTTATCTAAATATATTTTTTTTGAATAAACAATTTTTTCAACTAGATAATAAGATATATCTTTTTGATAAATAGCAACTAAAAAAAATAAAATTAATAATGGAACAAGTGCTAACCAACCCTTCACCTAGCATCACCTATTATTATTATACCAAAAAAAAATAAAAAGTAAATGTTATTCCATTGCATTTACTTTTTTTGTTAAACGAGATTTATTACGAGCTGCAGTATTCTTTTTAATTGCACCAGCTTGTGTTGCTTTGTCAATTCTTTTAATTGCTACTTTTAAGTTATCATTTGCTTTATCTTTATCTTTAGCACTAACTGCTTTATCTACATTTTTACAAGCAGTTTTCATACTTGCTGTATAATTATTATTAGTTACTGTTTCTTTAGCGATTACTTTGATTTTTTTCTTTGCATTTTTCATATTTGCCATAGTTAATTCACCTCCAAGCTCTTAAAACATTATAATTTTACCATTTTATTCTTAAAAAATCAACACTTTTTTGCATAAAACAGTAACTTAAAGTAATAATAATAATGGTGAAAGTTATGGAACATAGTGTTGATTTATCAAAATATCAATTAAGAACCGATTTAGCAATAGAATCAATTAAGAATATAAAAAATATAAGTGAAGAAAAAATAGAAGAAAATATTAAAATAACAAAAGTAATTGTTGATGAAAAAATAAGTAAAATAATCAGTAAAAAGGAAGGGAATTATATAACAATTGAATTCGATGATGTTACTGATTCAGAAAATTATAGTAAAGTAAAAAAAGTATTTATAAGGGAATTAAATGAATTATTAAATAAACTAAAATTAAGTAAAAGCAAAAGTTGTTTAATTATAGGATTAGGTAATTCTAAATCTACTCCAGATTCTTTAGGACCTCTAACTATTAGCAACATTATAGTTACTAATCATTTATATGAGTTAAAGGAATTATCAGATGAATATCGTCGTGTATCAGTTTTGATTCCAGGTGTAATGGGACAAACTGGATTAGAAACTAGTGATGTAATAGCAAGTATTGTAAATAAATTTAAACCAGATTTTTTGGTTGTAATTGATGCTTTAGCTAGTCAATCAATAGAAAGAGTTAATAAAACTATTCAAATAACAGATACAGGAATTCATCCCGGAAGTGGTATTGGTAATAGTAGAAAAGAAATAAGTTATGAAACATTAAATATTCCTTGCATAGCAATAGGAGTTCCTACTGTAGTAGATGCAATCACGATAGTAAGTGATACGATAAAATATATGCATAAACATTATACTTATTCTAAATTAAATATAAACAATCCTTCTCGCAAATTAATGGTTAATCAACCTAATTATCTAAAAGAAAAAATAGAGTTAAATAAAAAGGATAAAGAAACTTTATTAGGAATTGTTGGTACTTTAGAAGAAAGTGAAATTAAACAATTATTGTTCGAGGTTTTAAGTCCAATAGGATATAATATGATGGTTACACCGAAAGAGGTTGATTTTTTAATTGAAAAATTAAGTAATTTAATAGGTGAAGGGTTGAATGAAACTCTTCATAAGATTTGACAAAAAATACAAAATATGTTAAAATACTCTCCACATTGGGGGGATGTTATGGCGACAAAAACATATCCGTTAGAAAAATTATTTTATGGAAGTGTAAATGGTAGAAAAACAATAGCATTATTAAATAACGATGTTTATTATGATTTGTTTAACTTAAATGAAAAATCAATTAATGCTAAGTATTTTGCTGATAATTTTGTTCCACAAACTGATTTTGAAGAATTTTTAATAAAAAATGATTTAATTGTGTTGATAACAGATGCAAATGGTAACGTTAAACAAAATTTAACTACAGGAGATGTAAAGTTTTTATTAAAAGTTTTAAACAAAAAATTAAGTATGACAGAACAAATGAAACAAAAGAATTATATTCTTAGCTATAATATAGTTAATATTGTTTGTGATTTATTAGGTTTAAATATTAACATTTGCCCTAATACACCATTTAATTTTAGTAAAAGAATAGATATAGTTAATATATTACTTCCTGCTAAAAAATTAGAAATATTTAAGAAAAGTTTATTTGATTATGTAAGTGCTTCTTTAATTGCAGACTCTGGAATTATTTTAACATATGAAGTTGGTGGTAGAGATTATAGAATTCAAAGATCATTAATCAAAGCTAAAATTAATCAAGACAAAATTAAACAAAATATTTTCTCAGTTTCTGTTGATTTAAATGGAAAAATTAAAGTTAACGATTTAGATATTAATGAGTATCCAAAAGATCAAGGATTTCAAAAAACAATTAAATTTTAAAAATGGTTAAATACCATTTTTTTCTTGTCTAAATTTAAAAAATTTATTATAATTAATAAAGGAGATGATAAAGATGATAATAGGCTCTCACGTATCGTTTAAAAAAGATACCCAATTAGTAGGAAGTGTTAAAGAGGCTTTAAGTTATGGAAGTACTACTTTTATGTTTTATACTGGTGCTCCCCAAAATGCTAATAGATTACCAATCGATGATAATTTAACTAAAGAAGCTAAAGATTTAATGTTAAAGAATAATATCGATATAAATAATGTCATAGTTCATGCCCCTTATATAATTAATTTGGCTAGTTCTAATGATTTTGCTGTTACCTTTTTAAAACAAGAATTAAAAAGAGTTGAACAATTAGGAATGAATAAATTAGTAATTCATCCGGGTAGTAGCGTTAAATTAAGTAAAGAAGAAGGAATAAAAAATATTATAGATAATTTAAATAAAGTAGGAAAAAGCAATGTTTTAATATTATTAGAGACTATGGCAGGAAAAGGTAGCGAATTAGGTAAAACATTTGAAGAAATAAAAGAAATAATAGATGGCGTTGATTATAAATTAGGTGTTTGTCTAGATACTTGTCATATTAATGATGCTGGTTATGATTTGAATGATTTTGATAAAGTATTAGATTTATTTGATGAAAAAATTGGTTTAGATTATTTAAAATGTATTCATATAAACGATAGTAAAAATATTATAAATGCTCATAAAGATAGACACGAAAATATTGGATATGGAACAATCGGTTTTGATAATTTAATTAAAATTATCTATAATAATAAATTAAAAAATATCCCTAAAATATTAGAGACACCTTATGTTTCGGTAGATGATAATTCTAAAGAAAGAATGTATCCACCATACAAATTTGAAATAGAAATGATTTTAAATAAAAAATTTAATAATAATTTAATTAATGATATAAGAAATTATTATAAATAACGATTTTTAAAATAAATATATAATGATTCTACTTTTTGGTAACTTGTACTATCTAGTTTTTCTTTTAAATCATCTAATATACCTCTTGGATTACCAAAGACGATGGTGTGCCAATTATTTTTTATGTGATCATATATTAATTTAATTTCGTTATCTTTTAAATTAATACCATTTTTTAAAGCAAAATTATTTACATCTTCTAAAGTCATTCTATTTACATATTCACTAATTAATCTTTCTTTCATATTCTCACCGCTATATTATATGTACTAATGAATAATGTTATGAAAATTAAATAAAATATTAAGAGGAGGAATGTTATGTACGAACCATATATAACCGATTTTACGATGAGTATTCATAATAAAATATATCAAGATTATATCGATAAATTAGGTAATTTAAAAGATTACAAAAATCTAGTTAAAAATATCGATGAATTTCCGATTAATGAAAGAGGTAATATTTTATTTAATTTAGGTGGAGCATTAAACCACGAATTGTTTTTTAGTATTTTAGGTCAAGGTGAAATGAGTGAATTATTTAAAAATAAAATAATTGAAGATTTTGGATCAGTTGATAAATTTAAAGAAGAATTTATTAAAAACGCTAATTATGTAGTAGGGTCTGGTTATACTTTTTTAGTTTTAAATAATGAAAATAAATTAGAAATAATTAATACTTCCAATGAAGATACTCCTTATTCATATGGTTTAAAACCGATTATGAATTTAGATTTATGGGAACACGCTTATTTTTTAGATTATCAAAATAATAGGCAAGAATATATTAATAACTTTTTTTCAATTGTTGATTTTAGTAAAGTAAGTAAAATATATGAAGAAATACAAAAAAATTTATAATTTAAGTATTAAAAATAAAGATATTAAAGAAACAATTGAAAAAAGATATAATATTTTAATCATAGTAATATGCGTAATAATGATTTCTTTAAGTGTTAATTTATTTATTATTCAAGTTGTAAAAAATGATTTTTATTTACAAAAAGTAGAAAGTTTAAGTAAAAATATAGTTACATCTACTAGTACACCTCGAGGAAGAATATATGATCGAAATGGTAAAATAATTGTCAATAATGAAGCAGTTAAGGTTATTTATTATAAAAAACAAAATGGCATAACTACTAAAGAAGAAATTGAACTAGCTTATAAAGTTGCTGATATGATCGATTTAGATTATAAATTAAATGAAAAAGAATTAAAAAAATTTTGGATTTTAAATAATAAAGATGAAGCTAATAAATTAATTACTGATGAAGAGTGGCAATTATTAGAAGAAAGAAAACTAACAGATGATGATATTGAAAATTTAAAACTAGAAAGAATAGATGAACAGTTAGATGATTTAGAAGAAAAAGATAAAAAATCTGCTTATATTTATTATTTGATGAATCAAGGATATAGTTATGATGAAAAAGTAATAAAAAAAGAAGATGTTACTGATAAGGAATATGCCATAATAGCAGAAAATGTCAATAATTTAAAAGGATTTGATGTAAGATTAGATTGGAATAGAGTATATCCATATGGCGATGCTTTTAAAACAATATTAGGTAGTGTTTCAACTAATGAAACAGGGATACCTTATGAATTAAAAGATTATTATTTAAATTTAGGTTATAGTTTAAATGATAGAGTAGGTATTAGTTATTTAGAATATCAATATGAATCAATTTTAAAAGGTGAGAAAACGGTATATCAAATATTAGATGATGGAACTAGAAAAATAATCGATGAAGGTAGTCGTGGTAATGATATTGTATTAACTATCGATATTGAATTACAAAAAGAAATCGAAAAGATATTAGAAGAAGAAGTTTTAAAAGGAAAGGAATATCCTAACACTAAATATTATAATCGGTCTTTTGTAATTATAAGTGATCCTAATACTGGTGAAATATTAGCGATGGCTGGTAAACAAGTAGTAGAAGAAGATGGCGAATATAAAGTATATGATTATACGCCAGGTATCGTTACCACACCAGTAACGGCAGGCTCTATTGTAAAAGGAGCATCTCACGCTGTTGGCTATAAAACAGGTAGTATTGTTTTAGATGCAAGAATTCAAGATAAATGTATTAAAATAGCTGATACACCTTTAAAATGTTCTTGGACAAACTTAGGTAGCGTCGATGATATAACTGCTTTAAAATATTCTTCTAATGTTTTTCAATTTTTAACTGCTATTAAAGTTGGTGGCGGTAATTATCAATATAATGAAAAGATAAATATCAATCCTAATGCTTTTGATATTTATCGTAATACTTTTAAAGAATTTGGATTAGGTGTTAAAACAGGAATTGATTTACCAGTTGAAAGTTTAGGTTACACTAGTGATAGTACATTACCAGGTCATTTATTAGATTTTGCTATTGGTCAATTTGATACTTATACGCCAATTCAGTTAAGTCAATATATTAATACTATTGCTAATGGTGGTTATCGTATGAAACCTACTTTACTTAAAGCTGTTTATAGTCCTACTAAAGATGGATTAACTGATTTATTATATGAAGTAAAACCGACAGTTTTAAATAAAATAACTTTAGAAGATAAGTATTTAAATCGAATTAAACAAGGATTTAGAGAGGTTATGTTAACTAGTGGTACTGGTGTTGGGTATATCGATTATAAATATAAGGCGGCTGGTAAAACTGGAACTAGCGAAAGTTTCATTGATTCTGATGGTGATGGAGTTGTAGATAAAGAAACGATAAGCAATACATTTGGGGCTTATGCTCCGTATGATGATCCTAAAGTTTCATTTGTCGTTGTTTCGCCAGATGTATTTTATCAAGAATCTAATTCTACTGCTAGAGCTTCAATAAATAAACAAATTTCTTATCGAATTTCACAAAAATACTTTGAAATTTATGAATAATTTGGTATAATTATGTAAGTGTTTTAAAAGGAGGGATTATTTTATGGCTAAAAAAGGAGAAGCAAGAGAAAGAATTACTCTTCAATGTACTGAATGTAAAAATGAAAATTATCGTACAGAAAAAAATAAACGTAATACAACAGATCGTTTAGAAATTAAAAAACATTGTCCAAAATGTAAAAAAACAACAACACATAAAGAAAAAAAATAAGGTGATAAAATGATTAAAAATTTTAATGTAGAAGCAACATACAAACAAATAATTTTGGATTCTAAAAAAACAGTTTTAAATCCAGCAACAGGAAAATTTTTGGTAGTAGAAGAAAATATAAGTAGTACTCCAAAAAAAACTCAAGAAAAAACTAAAGTTTTAATTAGGAGAGGGGGATTTGAGAATGATAAATGTTAATGATATTAAAAATGGTATTACATTTGTATTAGATGGTGATATTTATCAAGTGTTAGAATTTTCTCATGTAAAACCAGGTAAAGGCGCTGCATTTGTAAAAATGAAGATTAGAAATTTAAGAAGTGGGTCTACTACTGAAAAATCATTTAATAGTGGTACAAAATTAGAAAAAGCGATGATTGAAAAAAGACCTATGCAATTTCTATATGCTTCAGGAGATTCTTATAATTTTATGAATATGGAAACATATGAACAAATTGAATTAACAAAAGATCAATTAGGAGATGACGTTAATTATTTAAAAGAAGGTTTAAGTGTTGACTTAAGTTTTTATGAAGGTGAATTGTTAGGTGTTATGTTACCTGATAAAGTAGAACTAGAAGTAGTACATACTGAACCGGCAGTAAAGGGTAATACTACTAATAACGCAACAAAAGATGCTACATTAGAAACCGGATTAATAGTAAGAGTTCCATTGTTCGTTGAACAAGGAGAAAAGGTTATCGTATCAACAAGTACTGGTAAATATGATTCAAGAGCATAAGATATAATTTTATATCTTTTTTTTCATATATTTTATTAGGTGATAATATTGAAATTAAGTGAAATCAACAAAATATTAAAAGGTGAAATATATGAAGATATCATATTTAATAAAATAAAAACAAATTCAAAAGAAATAGAACTAGGAGATTTATTTCTAGCTATTAATAAAGGTCATGATTATATTGATGAAGCAATAAAAAATGGAGCAGTAGCTGTTATAAGTGAAAAAGAGTTAAATATACCTAGTATTAAAGTAGAAGATAGTATAATAGCTTTAGGAGAAATTGCTCACTATATTAGAAATTTATATGATATTCCTTTAATAGCTATAACAGGAAGTATCGGCAAAACAACAACTAAAGAATTAATTTATTTAGTTTTGAGTAAAAAATTTAAAGTTTTAAAATCAAATAAAAATCAAAATAATCATATAGGTTTACCTTTAACATTATTGAATTTAGATGAATCTTATGAAATTATTGTAACTGAATTAGGTATGAATCATTTTAATGAAATATCCTATTTATCTAAGATATGTAATCCTAATTATGCAATTATAACTAATATAGGGACAGCCCATATTGGTAATTTAGGAAGTAAAAAAAACATTTTAAAAGCTAAATTAGAAATATTAGATGGAATGAATGAAAAAAAATTAATAATTAATAATAAAGATAAATATTTAAAAAAAATAAAAAATACTATTAAAGTTGATTCAAAAAAATTAAAAATTAAAAATATGAAATATGGGGTTATTCAAGAATTTGATATTGATAATGTCCATTTTATATTTAATTCATTTAAACATTTATTAAGTGATGTATATATAGCAATTAAAGTTGGTTTATTATTTGATATTGATTTAAATTTAATTAGTGAAGCAATAGGAGAATATCAAAATATCGATGGTAGACTAAATATAATTAATAAAGATTATAAAATAATAGATGATAGTTATAATAGTAGTTATGAATCTTTAATAGGCGGATTGAAAATATTACAAAATGATAATAATAAAAAATTTATTATTTTAGGAGATATGTTAGAGTTGGGTAAATATAGTAGTAAATATCATAAAAAAATAAATAAACATTTAAATAAAATAAAAAATAAGGAAGTTTTTTTAATAGGAAATTATACTAAATTAATTAAAGGTATTCATTTTGATAATATCGAAGAAATAACAAAATATTTAAAAAATAATTTAAAAAAAAATAATATTGTTTATATAAAAGGAAGTAGGAAATTTAATTTAGATAAAATAAAAACACGCATTTAGCGTGTTTTTGGAGATGATGTAAATTGTTCTTGTTCTAATTTTTTATATAAATCTCTTTTAAAAGTAACAATTTCATTTATTTTTGTAATAATTAAATTATAATCTCTAATACCAAAATACATACGTACTAAAGAACATAAATTGTTTATTTTTTTACTTGTAACTTTTACATCTTCATCAATTTCTAGTTTGTTTGCTAATATAGTTACTTTTTTTATACTTGATATTGCCCTAGCATAATTAAACAAAACATTATAAGTAATATTTTTAGAAAGTAAGCATTTTATAAAAGATTCATCGTTTGAAAAAACGATTGTAGCAGCTAACAAATCTTTGGCAACTGGACTTAAATCTTTGTATTTATGCCCTACAAAAGCTATTTCTCTTGCCCTTGAAGCTAACATTGATATTAATGTATCATTGTTATAAGAACTTCTTAGATATCTACTATGAGTTAATCCTTCTTTTCTTACAAATGCTACTTCTTCTTCAGATAACGTTCTTAAATTCTCTTTAGTAATTACAGTTTTAAAATCAATTTTACTATCCAATTTTTGAATCATAATAAATCCCCCTTCAAATACGCGTGATATGATAACACATTTTTAAAATCTTGTCAAATTGATAATTTTAATATATAATTGTTTGTGGTGATTTTTGTGAAAATAAAATATGAGCTAATTAAAAATTATAAAAAAGCTAGATTAGGAAAGTTAAAAACTAATTATGGTACTTTTGATACTCCTATGTTTATGCCGGTTGGGACTTTGGCTAATGTTAAAACTTTAACTCCAGAAGAATTATATGATATGCATAGTGCAGTAATTTTAGCTAATACTTATCATTTATGGTTAAGACCTGGTGAAGATATTGTTGATAAAGCAGGCGGACTACACAAATTTATGAATTATAATGGTCCTATTTTAACTGATAGTGGTGGATTTCAAGTATTTTCTTTAGCTAAGAAAAAAGATATATCTGAAGAAGGGGTAGTATTTAAAAGTCATATTGATGGAAAAAAATTATTTTTAACTCCAGAATTATCTATTCAAATTCAAAATAAATTAGATAGTGATATTGCAATGAGTTTTGATGAATGTATTCCATATCCAGCTAGTTATGAATATGCTAAAGCAAGTACAGAAAGAACTATTAGATGGGCTAAAAGAGGAAAAGATGTTCATAGTAATAATAATCAATCTTTATTTGGAATTGTTCAAGGTGGCGAATATCAAGATTTAAGAGAATATAGTGCGAAAGAAACAGTTAAATTAAATTTTGATGGATATTCTATTGGTGGAACTAGTGTTGGTGAAGATAAAGTTACGATGTATAATATGATCGATTATGCCATTAAATATTTGCCTATTGATAAACCAAGATATTTAATGGGAGTAGGAGAACCAATTGATTTATTAGAAGGTGTTGAACGTGGTGTCGATATGTTTGACTGCGTATTACCAACAAGATTAGCTCGTCATGGTAATGCTTTTACAAGGAATGGGCGCATTAATCTAAAAAATTTAAAATATAAAGAAGATTTTACGCCAATTGAAGATAATTGTGATTGTTATACTTGTAAAAATTATACGAAAGCATATATAAGACATTTGATTACTTGTGATGAAATGTTAGGTGGTAGATTATTATCTATTCATAATATAAGATTTTTAATTAAAGAGATGGAAGAAATAAGAGAATCTATTAAAAATGACAATTTTGATAAATATAAAGAAGAATTTATTAGACAATATAAAAATAGTGACTAATCACTATTTTTTAAGTTTATACCAACCATACTACCAATTATACTTGATAAAATTGTTATCGTATACAAAATAATATTTGATATATTAAATCCTTGGTCAAAGGCTAAATAGTTGAATATAAAAGATAAAATTATAATAATTAATCCAAATTTAATTCCCTCTAACCAACCTTTATTAATGCTTGTTTTGCCTAATAATAATCCCCCTATAAAAAATGAAATAAAAGGAGTTATATAAGAAAATATATTTACTATTTTAATACCTATTAAATTTATGTAGTTTAATAAAGTAATTATAAAAGTTAATCCTAATAAAATAATTATACTAATACCTAATGATTTACCTAATTTTTTTAAATATAACATTCTATCACCTAATAATTATTATGTTTTTGTATAAAAAAATAGAACTTATTTCATAATGATAATAGGTGATGAAAATGTATTTTAATATTATATTTAAAACTTTAGTATTATATTTTTATATAGCAATATGTTATCGGATAATGGGTAAAAAAGAAGTAGGACAATTAGGTATCATTGATTTAATTGTTTCTATATTAATAGCTGAATTAGCAGCTATGAGTATCGAAGAAATAGATAGATCAATATTTGTTTCTTTAATACCTATTGCTATATTAGTAATACTGCAAATAGGACTAAGTTATATTGCTTTAAAAAGTAATAAATTTAGGAAATTTATTGATGGTAATCCCCAAGTAATCATTAATAAAGGAAAAGTAGATTTTAAACAAATGCAGAAAATTAGATATAGTTTAGATGATTTAATATCCCAATTAAGAGAACAAGGAATTAAAAATATTAATGATGTTAATTATGCTATATTAGAAAATAATGGGAAATTATCTGTTTTTAGTGATGATAATACTTATCCTATGCCTATTATAATTGATGGAGTTATCGATGTTGATACAGTTAAAAATATGAAAAAAAATATTAATTGGGTTTATGATATATTAGAAAAAAAGAAAATAAAATTAGAAGATGTCTTTTATGCTTTTTATACCAAAAATAAAACTTATATTATTAAAAAAAATTGACTTAATGATTATTAAAAGGTATAATTAAATTAGGTGATAGTAGATGAATAGATTAAAAGGCTTTTCTTTAGCAGAATTATTAGGTGTAATTGTTGTATTAGGAATAATAGCGTTAATAACATTTCCAATAATTAATAATACAATAAAAAATAACAAAGAAAAATTGTATACTTCACAATTAAATGAAATAAAATTGTCAGCTGAAAAATGGGCTTATGCTAATTTAAATTTATTGCCAACAAATGAAGATGAATCAATAACAGTAACTTTGTTGGAATTAAAAAAATCAGGATATGTTCCAATTGATAGTAGAAATCCTAAGACAGGAGAACTATTACCTAATGATATGATAATTACTATAACTTTTAAAAATAATAATTATGACATTTTTGTAGATGGTGATAGTGGAACAAATTTGAGTAATGAATTTAATGAAAATGCTCCTACTATTGTGTTAAGCGGTAATTATATTGAATATGTAGAAATAAATAATTCTTATGAAGAAAAAGGAGCAAAAGCAATATCTAAAGAAGGTAGTGAAGTAGAAGTAAATATTACTTATCAAGAAAATGGTAGAGAAGTAGGAAGTATTGATGTAACTAAATTTAGTATATATACGGTTATTTATAGTGCTACAAGCAATGGATATACTTCGAATATTACAAGAACAGTAGTAGTAAGAGATACAACATCACCTAATTTAGTCGTATCAGATACAACAGAATTAACTATAGATCAGTTAAAATTATATAATTTAATGGAAGGAATTTCTGTTTCTGATAATAGTGGAGAAGTAATAAATGTTGAAACAAGAGGATTTGATAGATTACCAACTGATAAAATAATTGAATATAAAGCGTGTGATAGCAATAATAATTGTACTATAAAAAGAAAATTAATCAAGATTAAAGATAATACTTCTCAAAATTTAGTTATGAAGGATATAAGTGTTGTTGCTAAACAAAAGGATGAAAGTACAAGTAAATATAAAAATTATGATAATTCATATAAATTTTTGAATTGTTCTCCAATGTATTTTACTGACCCTGGAACTGATGAGGATAATTCATTAACTATAGGTGATGTAATTGACGTAAAAATAAATTCAGATGATATATATGTATATGATTTTACATCTTTAGGAGGTTCTTTAAGTGTAAAATTAAATTTCTCTTTATCTGATGCATATACTAGATTTTTTCCTTTATATGATTCAATTAATTCTAAAAATACAGAGCAAATAGATTGGCAACTAAATGACTCTAGTAACATTATTTCTTCTTTTGATAAGTGGATTTCAGGTCCTTTAACAAATTTGAAATTAAAACTAACTATTCCAGAAAATAAGACAAATGAATGTCAAAAATATGTTTATTCTTTTAGGGTTGAAGCAATTCAAAGTACTAATGTAAATCTTGATTCATTAAATGATGGTACGCTTGACATTAAATTTCATGATTATCAATATGATGGAACTTTAAAAATAAATAGCTTAGTGAAACCTATTTATTTTACTGATATTGATTCTATAAATATTTATATTTTTGTTCCCCCTACTGATAAAACGGCTTTAAGTTGTAATAATTCTATCTAAATAAGGACTTAATCCTTATTTTTTCATATTCATTAAATATATTTCATATACTTAGTTGGGTGATTATATGAATTTTGACATAGGTGATTTAGTAACTAGAAAATCTTACAACCACGATACAGTATTTAAAATAACTGATATAGTTGATAATGTATATTATTTAAAAGGAGTTAATCTTAGATTAGTAGCCGATAGTTTTAAAGATGATTTAGTTAAATTTGAAAGTGTTGATGAAGAAAATAAACAATTTGAAGAAAGAATTAAACCTAATATTGATTTGAATAGAGATGATTATTTTTATATTCCTGGTAAGATACTACATATCGATAGTGACTTAGATTATTTAAATAGATGTTTAGATTATTATAAAGAGGCTAATATCTGGGCTAAAGGAATAAATGAAACTGAAGAAAATGTACCTTTATATATAAGAGAATGGTTAGAAGAATATAATCCTAATATTATAGTTATAACAGGGCATGATGCTTATTATAAGAAAAAAGGTAGTCAAAATAATATAAGTGCTTATAAAAATAGTAATAATTTCGTTAAAGCTATTAAAGAAGCTAGAAAGTTTGAAAAAAGTCATGATAAATTAATTATCATAGCAGGTGCTTGTCAATCAGATTATGAAGAATTAATAAAAGCAGGCGCTAATTTTGCTTCTTCTCCTAAAAGAGTTAATATTCACGCTTTAGATCCTGCTATAATAGCAACTAAAATGAGTTTATCTGATGTGAGAAAAGATATTGATTTAAAAGATATAATTGAAAATACTAAATATGGAAAAAATGGTATAGGTGGTGTTATTACTAAAGGAACAATGTATACGGGGTATCCAAGATGATAGGACAAATTAGAGGAAAATTAAATGATTATATTGGTGAAGAAGTAACTATTAAATATAATTTGGGTCGAAATAAATATGAAAAATATAAAGTAACCATTAAAGAATTATATGAAAATGTATTTTTAGTTGAATTAAATAATAATTCAAAAAAATCATTTACTTATACGGATGTTATAACTAAAACTATTAAAATTGATTATTAAATAAGTTAGTAAAATTATTTATGAAAATTTAAAATTAATATATTTAACCAATAAAGCATAACACGACTATTATAAAATATTTTATATAGTCTTTTTTTAAAATAACATGATATAATAAATGTATAATTTGAAAGGAAGGTTAAAATGGAAATAGTTGATTTATTAAATAATCGAAAAGAACTTACAGGAGAAACATGTGAAAGAAACGCCGTACCAGATGGCAAATATAGATTATCAATTCATATATGGATTGTTAATGACAAAAATGAAATATTGATTCAACAAAGAAGTGCAAATAGAAAAAAGTTTCCTAATATGTGGACTAATACAGGTGGAGCTTGCATTGCAGGTGAAACTAGCATTGAAACAGTTTTTAGAGAATTAAAAGAAGAATTGAATATTACTCCAAATATAGATAATTTAGAATTAATTACATCTTACAAAAGAGAAAAAGATTATGTTGATGTATGGTTATTAAGACAAAATATAAATATTACAGATTTAAAATTTAATGATAATGAAGTACAAGATGCAAAATGGGTAACTGTAGAAGAATGGAAAAAATTATTGATAGAAGAACAAGCAGTTAAATCTTCTACTGATTATTTTTTAAAATATATTAATAATGAATTTTAAATAATATTTATATAAATTTTTACAAACAATAATTGCTTGTTTTGAAAATATAGTTGAAAATTAAGAGATAAATGAATATAATGAATTAGGAAATTATAATGAATATCCAACATCAAAGAAAAATGAAGTAAAATATTTTAATACTGAAAAATTTGTTAATAGCATTTTAAACTAAATATTTTACAATTTAAAATATAAATACTTGCAATTTTATTAAAAATATTATATACTTAAATTGTAATACTGAAGGGAGAGGTTTTTAAATGGAAATTACATCAGTTACAGTTCGTAAAGAAGAAAAAGAAAATTCAAGAATGAGAGGAAAAGCATCTGTTCTAATTGATGATTGTTTTGCAATTCATGACATTAGAATTATCGAAGGTAATGATGGTTTATTCATCGCTATGCCTAGCCGTCAAAAAGCAAATGGGGAATATCGTGATATAGCTCATCCAATTAACCAAGAAACTCGTAAGATGTTCCAAGATAAAATATTAGAAGCTTACAAAAATGCTGAATAAGCATTTTTTTTATGATATAATTAATGTGGTGATATTATGAAAATAGACTTTGAAAAAATAGAAGAAATATATGGAATTTCAGTAATTGAAGAAATAAAAAATAATTCAAAGGATATATTAGAAAATATAAAATATTTAAAAGAATTAAACATAAATGATATTGAAGATATATTTGAAAGATATCCATTAATTTTTATATGTGATAAAAAAGAATTTAAAAGTAATGTAGATAAATTAATATTAAAAATAGGAATTAATTATATTGATATGTTAGATAATGATATGGAATTATGGGAGGAATTAATGTGATAGGACAATATTTGTTAACTGATTTATTAAAAAAATATAAAATAGATGCAAGTAAAGTTATTAAAAAAAATAGTAATATATTGGAATATGGAGAATATGTAGCAATTGACAAAACATTAAATTATTTAATAAACGAATTAGAAGTAGGATCTTATAATATAGAAAAATGTCCAAGTATAATGTATTTAAATGTAGATGCTATAAAAGAAAATGTAACATTTTTACAAGCAAGAGAAATAAAATTTTCTAGTGTAGAAACATGTTTACATGTTTTAAGTACAAATCCATATGATCTAAAACAAACTTATGAATATGTAATAGAAAATTATGGTGTTGATGTATTGAATAAAATAACATCTATATTAAGTGTATCAAAACTAAGAATTGAACAAATAGAAGCATTAAAAATAGATGAAAATAATAAAATAATAAATTTATCTGCGTCTAATAGCGTACAAAGTGTTGAAGAAATCAAAAAGATAATTGAAGTATGTCGATTAAATAACATAGAAATAACCAGCAGTGTATTTTTTAAAACAGCTGAAGAAATCAAAAAAATAATTGAAGTATGTCGATCAAATAACATAGAAATAATCGGCAGTGTATTTAGAAAATCGGCTGAAGAAATAGAAAAGATAATTGAAGTATGTCGATCAAATAATATAGAAATAACCGGCGGTGTATTTAGGCAATCAGCAGAAGAAATAGAAAGAATAATCAAAGTATGTAAAAGAAATAGCATAGAAATAACTGGTAATGTATTTTCAAAAACAGCTGAAGAAATAGAAAAGATAATCGAAGTATGTCGATCAAATAACATAGAAATAACTGGCACTGTATTTTCAAAAACAGCTGAAAAAATAAAAAAGATAATCGAAGTATGTCGATCAAATAACATAGAAATAACTAATACTGTATTTTTAAAATCAGCTGAAGAAATAAAAAAGATAATCGAAGTATGTCGATCAAATAATATAGAAATAACCGGTAATGTATTTAAGCATTCAGCTGAAGAAATAAAAAAAATAATCGAAGTATGTCGATCAAATAATATAGAAATAACCGGCAGTGTGTTTTTTAAAACCGCTGAAGAAATAGAAAAGATAATCGAAGTATGTCGATCAAATAATATAGAAATAACTGGTAATGTATTTAGAAATTCAGCTGAAGAAATAAAAAAGATAATCGAAGTATGTCGATTAAATAATATAGAAATAACCGGCAGTGTGTTTTTTAAAA
>CALVSP010000018.1 GCA_944359065.1 uncultured Bacilli bacterium | reverse complement strand
AAGCAAAAGCCACCGAAGAAGGAGAAATATTTAATCGTGAGATTAGATGCAGTCAAATTTATTTGACTTTTGTTCTTGCAATTAATTGCATTGTTTAGTATAATAATTTTGTGAGATGATGTTGTTTGAAAAATAAAATTTCATTTTTTTTATATTGGTTATTTATATTTATGTTAATAGTATTTATGGTATTAACTCCTTTATTTTGTGGAATTTACAGAGAAATTTGTTTAAATTTTTTCTTAGTGTTTTTAATTATTATTAATATAGTAGGAATTATTAAAAATTTTTTAGATAAAAATAAAATCTTTAAATTTTATTTAATTTTAATTCTATTTTCTTTTACATTTTTAATATCATATTTTTTTGGCGAACCTTATTTTCCGGCAGAAACCATTAAAAATTTTTTCTTAATTTTTCTTTTATTAATTTTAGTTTTCAATTCAGTAAATATATTAAAAAACAATCAGAATTTATTTATTAAAATAGTAATAATAAGTACAACGTTATGTTCAATAATTAGTATGATTTCGATATTTTTACCTAATTTTTTTAATGAAATTTATATTTATAATAAGTATGGGGATTTTTATAAGACTAGTATCGATCGATTATATGGAACATTAAATTATCCTAATGCTTTAGCCTTATTTAATTTAATTGGAATAATCTTAAGTTTTAAATTTATTGATAAAACTCAATATAAATTTTCATTATATTTAAATTTATTGTGTCTTTTATTAACAATGTCAAAATCAATAATATTTTTATTTATTATAATACTTTTATTTTTTAGAAAAAATTATAAATTTATTATTTCGATATTTATTCCAATATTAATTAATGTAAGTTATTTTCGTATTGGATATATTAATAATAATTTAATAATTTTGGTATTACTGACAATTATTTTATTTTTTTCTTCAATTTTTTTCAGTAAATATATTGAAAAAAATGTTAAAAATAGTTTAATAGCAATTTTTTTCATTATGGTAATAGCAATTTTTATTGGTGACATTCCACTAAAAATTGATCGGACTGATAAAGAAATAATTCTTACAGATTTAATGAATTTGGAAAAAAATAATGAGTATACAATAGATGTTAAATATAATGGAGATAAAAATGGGATTTTAATGCTCAAAAAATTTTTTATTGATAATGGTGATTTAAATTTTGTGTTGGAAAAAACATTTCCAGTCGAAGATAATGTAATTTTTAGCTTTAAAACTAGTGAAGAGTTTGAATTTTATAGTATAGTGCTTCAAAATTATGAGGGCAGTAGTACTATAGAAAAAATAGAATTAAAAAGCGGAAATCAGATTAAAGAGATACCAGTTAATTACTTTATTTTGCCATATAACTACGTTACTATGTTTAATCAGGTTAAATATGATGTTTCAAGTTTGCAAGGAAGAAAAGAAATTTACAATGATTGTTTGAAATTGATAAAAAATAATGTTTTTGTTGGAAAAGGATATAATAGTTTCAAAAAATTTTCATTGGATAATCAGTTTGAACATAAAGCAATAGAAGAACATTCATATATTTTAAGACTAAGTGTAGAAAATGGAATTTTTAGTTCAATATTTTGGATTTTAATTTTGATCTATGTAGTGATAAAATCCTTAAGAAGCTATGAATGTGAAAATTATAAATATTTTAATTTGATAATTTTTGTTATTATATTTAGTTCATTATATGATTTTACTTTATCATATGGCTTATTTTTTTATTTGTTATTTTGTTTTGGTTTGTTTTTAAAACCAGCAAAAAGAAAAGATATTTTATGTATTTGTAGTGCTGGTGGGCATTTAACAGCTATGAAAAAATTAGAAAAGATTTACAATAAATATAATAATATTTTAATTACAGAAAAAAACGGAATATCTTTAAAATATTCTAATATAGAATATTTGATTTATAGTTCTAAATATTATTTATTACACTACTTGTTGGTATTGCCAATAAATTTGACTTTAAATTTATATTATTTTATAAAATATAATCCTAAAGTTATATTAACTACTGGAGCTCATACAGGTGTATTTATGTCTTATTTAGGTAAAATGTTTAAAAGAAAAATTATTTTTGTTGAAGTATTTGATAGATATAAGACCTTAACTTTATCTGGAAAAATTGTATATCCAATTTGTGATGTTTTTATAGTTCAACATAAAGAATTATTAAATAAATATCCAAAATCTAATTATATAGGAGGAATGTTTTAAATGATTTTTGTTACTGTTGGTACTCAGAAACAACCATTTGATCGATTGATGGAATATTTAAAAAACTGTAAAGAAAAAGTAGTAGTCCAAAATGGATATACCAAATGCCAATTTGAACATTTTGACTTTTTAAGTTATAACGACATGCAAAACTATATGAAAAAAGCTGATATTATTATTAGTCATGGAGGAATTTCAATTATGGAAGCTTTAAAACTTCATAAAAAAATTTTAGTGGTTCCTAGAGAAAAACAATATGGTGAACATGTTAATAATCATCAATTTGAATTATGTGAATATTTGGAAAAAGAGGGATATATTTTATTAGCAAAAACAGAAACAGAATTTATAAAAAAGATAAAAGAAATAAAAAAATTTAAACCAAAAGAATATGTTGATAATTCTGATGAATTTTATAAAAATTTCAATTCAGTTTTAAAAAATTATGTTAAATAATAATTGAATTTATACATTTATTTTAGTATAATTACTTATAGTGGGGTGGTAAGATGAAAGCTTTAATAACTGGCGCTTCTAGTGGATTAGGTGCGGAATTTGCTAAAATATTAAGTGATAAAGGATATGATTTAATATTAGTAGCAAGAAGAAAGAAAAAATGGAAACGTTAGCTAAACAGTTGAAAACTGATGTTAAAATAATTGAATTGGATATATCAAGTACTTATAATTGTATGAAATTATATGATGAAGTTAAAAAAGAAAAAATTGATGTATTAATTAATAATGCGGGATTTGGTTTGTTTGGTAAATTTAATGATACTAAATTAGATACAGAGTTAGATATGATTGATTTAAATATAAAAACAGTCCATACTTTAACTAAGTTATTTTTAAAAGATTTTAAAAAAAGAGATTCTGGATATATATTAAATGTGGCATCGGCTGCTGCATTTTTACCAGGACCTTTAATGAGTACTTATTATGCTACTAAGGCTTATGTATTGCATTTAACTTTAGCTATAAACGAAGAATTAAAAAAAGATAATTCTAATGTTTATGTAGGAACTCTATGCCCAGGACCTGTTGATACTGAATTTAATAAAGTGGCTAAAGTTAAATTTAATCTTCCTAGTTTAACGCCTAATTATGTTTGTGAGTATGCGATTAAACAAATGTTTAAAAATAAAGCAATAATTATCCCAAGTGTCAAGACAAAAATAGGTGTTTATTTTTCAAAAATATTACCTATGAAATTAAAGTTAAAAATAAGTTATAATATTCAAGAGTCAAAAGATAAATGTTAATTTTTAACATTTTTTTCTTATATATTTGAAAAATACTATATTTTATATTATAATATTTTAAGTGATGTGTATGATAAAAATAACTAATTTAAATTTTAATTATAAATCAAAACAATTATTTAATGGTTTAAATATGGAAATTGAAAAAGGTAAAATAACATCTATAATAGGTCCTAACGGAAGTGGAAAATCTACTTTAGTAAAAATATTAATTGGTTTATATAATTATAATGGAACAATAAAAATAAATGATATATTATTATTAAAAGATAATATTAAAGAAATAAGAAAAAGTATTGGTGTTGTATTTACTAATCCTGATAATCAATTTGTAGCAGAAACAGTTATGGATGATATTGCATTTACTTTAGAAAATATGAATTATAAAAAAGAAAATATTAGAAAAAAAATAGAAGAAGTTACAAAATATTTAGGTATTTATGATATATTAGAATATAATCCACATGATTTAAATAGTAATCAAAAACAGTTAGTTAGTTTAGCAAGTGCTTTAGTCCACGATCCTAAAATATTAATATTAGATGAAGCTTTAACGATGTTAGATCCGTTTGATAAAGAAAAAATATTAAATATTTTAAAAGAATTGAATAGTAAAGGTTTGACTATTTTAAATATTAGTCACGATATTGAAGATACTTTAATAAGTGATAAAATATATGTCTTGGATAAAGGTAAAATAGTTTTATCAGGAACTAAAGATGAAGTATATAAAGAAGAAGATTTATTACATAATCTAGGTTTTGAATTACCTTTTATGGTAGAATTATCTAATCGCTTAATGTTTTATGATTTAATTGATCATGTTATCTATGATATGGAAGAGATGGTGGATAGTTTATGGAAGTAAAATTTAATCACGTTTTTTATGTTTATAATGAAAAAACTGCTCTTTCTAAAATGGCTTTAGGTGATATTTGTACTACATTTAAAGAAGGTAAAATAACTAGTATTATGGGTAAAAGTGGTAGTGGTAAAACAACACTAATAGAATTAATTAATGCATTAATAATTCCAACAAAGGGAAACATTGAAGTTGGAAGTAGAGTAATTAGTAAAACAAGAAAAATAAAAAATGTTAACAATTTAAGATATAAAATAGGGTTAGTGTTTCAAATGCCTGAAGAACAATTTTTTTGTAGTACAGTTAAAGAAGAAATCGAATTTGGTATGAAGTATTTTAATAAATCAGTTAAAAGTATTGAAAAACACGTTAGTGATGCTTTACTTATGATGGGATTAGATGATAGTTATTTAAATAGAAACCCTTTTACTTTAAGTAGTGGGGAAATGCGAAAAGTAGCTATTGCATCTATTTTGGCTTTTAATCCTAAGGTAATAATATTAGATGAACCAACGATAGGTTTAGATAATAAAAGTAAGGATAATTTAATCAAAATAATCAAATTATTAAAAAATAGGTATCATAAAACAATTATTGTGGTAAGTAATGATGCTGATTTATTGTTAAAGATAAGTGATCATATCATTTTATTAGATAAAGGTAAATTAGTTTTAGAAGGTAATAAATATGATTTTTTCAAACAAGATATTACAAAATATGGATTAAAAAGGCCTAAAATAATTGAATTTGAACAATTAGTTTTAGAGAAAAAAGGAATAAAAATTGGTTATCGTGATGACATTAATGATTTAATGAAGGATGTGTATCGTTATGTTAAATAAGGTAATGATAGGTAGATATTATCCAATTAATTCTTTAGTCCATAAAATGAATCCGTTAGCTAAAATAATATGTGTTTTATTATTTATAATTATGAGCTTTTTAACATTTAATATAAGATTTAATATATTATTACTTATATTATTAATTTTAATGTTATGTAATACTAAAATACCTTTTAATATTTATTTTAAAACGATATTTAGTATTAAATGGTTATTATTATTTATATTAATAATTAATTTAATTGCTGGTAGTAGTTTAAGTGTAACTATTATAACTATTTTAAGGTTAATATATGTTGTATTATATACATCGATTCTTACTTTAACCACACCACCTACTGAAATAACTTATGGTTTAGAAAAATTGTTTTTTCCTCTTAAATTAATTGGTATACCTGTTAATAAGATGGCATTATCGATTAGTTTAGCGCTTAGGTTTATTCCAACGATAATCGACCAAGGAAATAAAATAATAAAATCACAAGCAAGTCGTGGTATTGATTATTATAATTCTAATATAAAAGGTAAATTGTTAGCAGTTAAAGCATTAATAATTCCGATGTTTGTTTTAAGCATAAAAAAAGCTGATGATTTAGCTGATTCAATGGAAGTAAGATTATATAATGTTAATAGTAAAAGAATTAATTTTAGACAAAATAAATGGCGTTTTTATGATACATTTTTAGTATTAATGCATTTAGGATTATTTATTTTAATGATGAAGGAAGTTGTATTATGAGGTATTTAATTACATTTAGTTATGATGGATCAAAGTTTAAAGGTTATCAAAAACAACCTAGATTAAAAACAGTGCAAGGAGAAATAGAAAAGGCTTTAAAAGAATTAAGTAGTAAAGATATTTCTATATCCGGATCTGGTAGAACTGATGCAGGAGTTCATGCTTTAAATCAGAAGGCTCATTTCGATTTAGATATGAATATTACTTGTGATAAATTACAAAAAGCTTTAAATAGTTTGTTATCTGATTATATTTATATTAAAAAAGTAGAAGAAGTAGCTGATGATTTCCACGCTCGTTTTAATGTTTCAGCTAAAGAATACATTTATAAAATAAATATGGGTGAATATAATCCAATTGAAAAAGACTATATTTATCAATACAATAAAAAACTAGATTTAGTTGAAATGGAGCGAGCCTTAAAATATTTAGAGGGAACACACGATTTTAAATCATTTTCTAAGGCCGATGAAGAAAAAGAGGATTTTACTAGAACAATCATCCAAACTAATTTGATTAGGAATGTTAAGGATGTTAATAGATTTATTATTTCTTTTTTAGGCACTGGATTTTTAAGATACCAAGTTAGAAATATGGTTGGTTTATTAATTGAAATCGGCGAGGGCAAAAGAAAAAGTGAAGATGTATTAGATATATTAGAGGCTAAAGATAGAAGAAAAGCAGGTATTACTGCTCCGCCTGAAGGATTATATTTAAAAGATGTATTTTATAGATAAAAAGTTAACAAAAAACATATAATTTCATTGACAAATATATGTTTTTTTTATATAATTAATAATGGTACATTAATTTATTCCCACATTTAATGAATCTTGGGACAATTCATTATTTGGAAGAAAGGAAAATAATATGAAAAATTCTTATATGCAAAGAAAAGAAGATGTAGTAAGAGATTGGTGGGTAATCGATGCCGAAGGTGAAAACTTAGGTCGTTTGGCTACTAAAGTTGCTACAGTATTACGTGGTAAACATAAACCAACTTATACTCCACATATTGATGGTGGTGATAATGTTATCGTAATTAATGCTAGTAAAGTTAATTTAACTGGTAATAAATTAGATGACAAAATCTACTACAATCATAGTGGATATACTGGTGGTTTAAGAGAAAGAACTGCAAGAACTATGCGTGAAAGTTATCCTGTAGAAATGATTGAAAGAGCTGTAAAAGGTATGTTACCTAAAGGAAGATTAGGTAGACAAATGTATAAAAAATTATTTGTTTATGCTGGAAGTGAACATCCACATATGGCTCAAAAACCAAAGGAAATGAAATAGGTGATTTAATGGAAAAGAAAATATATCTTGGTACTGGTAGAAGAAAATCTTCTGTAGCTCAAGTTAAAATGACTTCAGGTAGTGGTAAAATTACTGTTAATGGTCGTGATGTTAGAGAGTTCTTCCCATATGAAACTAATGTTATGGATTTAATGCAACCATTAGTAGCTACAAACAACGAAAAAACATTTGATATTGATGTTAAAGTTAATGGTGGCGGATTTACAGGACAAACAGGCGCAATCAGATTAGGGATTACAAGAGCTTTATTAGAATATGATAAAGCTAACGAAGAATCAGAAAATAGTTATCGCAAGATTTTAAAAAGAGCAGGTTTTGTTACTAGAGATGCAAGAAGCAAAGAACGTAAGAAACCAGGTTTAAAAGCAGCTCGTCGTGCACCACAATTTAGTAAGAGATAATCAAGTATTTACTTGGTTATTTTTTTTGATTATGTAAATAATATTTATGGAGGTATTTTATGAATAAAATTGTCTTAATTGGCTGTGGTAATGTAGGTATGAGTTATGCTTATGCATTATTAAATCAAAGTACTAATGTTAATGAATTAGTATTAATCGATTTAAATAAAAAAAGAATAATTGGTGAGGTAATGGATTTAAATCATTGTTTAGCTTTTGCCCCTAATAAAATTGACATTAAAGCAGGTAGTTATGAAGATTGTAAAAATGCTACTATGGTAGTTATTGCTGCGGGAGCTAATCAAGAAAAAGGCGAAACAAGGATGGATTTAATTTACAAAAATAGTAAAATTTTTAAAGATATTGTTACAAAAGTTATGAAAAGTGGTTTTGATGGTATTTTTTTAGTAGCTACTAATCCTTTAGATGTAATGACTTATTTAACTTGGAAATATTCTAATTTACCTACAAATAAAGTAATTGGAACAGGTACTAGTTTAGATACGGCAAGATTAAGATATATGATTGCTGAAAAATTAAAAATAAGTCCTAAAAATGTTCACTCTTATGTTATTGG
The DNA here is from genome assembly GCA_944359065.1 of uncultured Bacilli bacterium. Taxonomy (GTDB): domain Bacteria; phylum Bacillota_I; class Bacilli_A; order RF39; family UBA660; genus Faecisoma. The sequence continues at coordinate 17,006 of CALVSP010000018.1, read as the reverse complement.
TGAACACGGCGATTCAGAATTTGTTCCTTGGAGTAATGCGAATATTGGATTACAAAATATTAAAGATTATTTAAGTGATAATGAATTAGAAGAAATATATTTAAATGTTAAAAATGCTGCTTATGAAATTATTAATCGTAAAGGCGCAACATATTATGGGATTGGTATGTGTTTAGTTAGGATTACTAATGCAATATTAAATAATGAAAATAGCATTATAACTGTTTCAACATATGATGAAAATAATGATGTATTTATAGGCTTACCAGCTGTCATAAATAAAAAAGGTGTTAAAGATAAAATATATGTTAATTTAAATGAAAGAGAAACTGTTAAATTACAAAATTCAATCGATGTTATAAAAGAAGCAATTAGTAAAATTTAAAAAAGTATCTTGGAGATAATAAATCTTTAAGATACTATTTTTTTAATTGTTTTCTATAATCTTCTGGCTCATAATCACTACGTTCTTTTTTACCACATATTGTACATTTTCTAGTATAATACCAAGAACGTTCAACGAATCCTTCGTGTTCTTCCCAATTAGTAAAAGTATGACCTTGAATTTGACATATTCCTTCATTTATTTCTTTTAGTTGTTGTTGTCTTTTACTTAATGTTTTATTTGCTAAGTCGATTAATCTTATAGTTTTCTTTCTTAATTTTAATAATTGGTTAATAGTTTCTTGCCTTTGCTTTTCTTCTTCGCTTTTTATACTATCTACCTTTTGAACACATTCATTAACTATATTTTTTATTTCCATATTAACCCTCCTATTTAAATTATATAATAATTTTATTTTTTATGCAATTATATCGTGATATAATAATTTAAAAGGAGAATAAAAATGAAGTTAGTACCAATAGAAGAAAAATATAATAATTATCGCATTGATGCGATGTTTGATTGTTATAAATGGGATCCAGAGTTTGTCGATAATAATACATTAGCTAAATATGTTTTAGTATTAAATGAAGATGAATATAAAGAATTAGTTTATTTAACAGAAAAATTAGATTTAGAAACTATTCAAGCAGAAGAATTTTTAAATAATAATTTGAAATATATAAAAAAGTTATACTTACCTAAAAAATTAATTAAAGAAATAAAAAAAATGAAGAACTATGATAAAAGTAAACATATTCGGTTGATGCGCTATGATTTTCACTTAACCATCGACAATAAATGGCAGATAAGTGAAGTAAATAGTGATGTTCCTGGTGGTTTTGCTGAAGCATCTTTACTTCCTAAATTAGCTATTAAAACTTTAAATAAGGATTATTATAGTATTGATTTTGGAAAAATATTATCTAACGCTATAAGTAAAAAAATTAAAAAAAACGGGACGATAATGTTTGTTCATTGTACATCTTATAGTGATGACCGCCAAGTAATGCAATATATTGGGGATAAGATGAGAAGTTTAGGTTATAAATCTATTTATGGCGCAGCAGATCATTTAATTTTTAAAAATAAAGAGGCTATAAGTATTTTAAACAATTATGAAGGTAAAGTTGATTGTATATTTAGATTTACACCATTAGAATGGTTAAAAGACATTAAACCTAAAACTTGGAGTGGTTATTTTGACACTATAACGCCATCTTGTAATCATCCAATTGCTATATTTGTCCAAACGAAAAGATTTCCACTTGTTTGGGATATTTTAGAACAAAATGGTATTAAAATGACTACTTGGAAAAAATTATTACCAGATACTAAAGAAGTTAAAGATTTTAAAGAAGGATATATATATAAACCGGCTTGCGGTCGAGTAGGAGAAAATATATCGATTAAAGAGGCTTGTTCTAAAGAAGAATATTTAAAGATAATAAAAGATGTAAAAAGACATCCTAAAAATTATATTGCACAAAAAAAGTTTATTAGTAAACCAATTAATATTGACAATAAAGAATATCATGTATGTTTAGGATCTTATACAGTAGATGGTAAACAAGCAGGATTTTATGCTAGAATAAGTGAATTACCGAGAATAGATTCTTATGCTGCTGACATTCCAGTAGTAATAGAAAGGGCTAAAAAATGACAAGTAAAGAAATATATAAAATATGGGCACCCTACAATATAAAATGGAGCTCTTGGGTAAGGCCAGTTCCTTTTATTTATCTTAATGAAAAAATAAATGAATTTATTGATTATACATTACCTCATATTAATTATTTAAATGAAGTACTTGATAATACTGCTATAATAATTGATATAAATGGTATCGATAGTATTAAAGAAGGTATTGAATTATCTAAAATAGGCTATAGACCGATTCCAATATTTAATGGAACTAGTTCTAATAATGCTTTATCTACAACTGATAATAAATTAATCGAACCATTATTAATATGGGGCGCTTTAGAACTACAAAAAATAAAATTAAAAGATGATGCTTTACCGGTTTTTCTTTTAGATGAAAATAGATTAAATAGATATAAAATTGATAGTAGTGTTTTTGATAATAGTTGGGATGTATATTATCAAGATTTACCTTCTTCTAAGTATTTTTTAAATAATGGTATTGATAAAATATTAGTTAGAGCAAACAAAATAAATAAAGATTTAAATAAAATATTGTATGATTATCAAAAAAATAATATAAAAATACTTTTTACTAATGGCTTTGAATCAATTAAAGAAATTAAAATAAAAAAAATAAAATATATTAATTAAAATGATAAAATTTTCGGGAAAGATTATTCAATTTGGTTTTGGAGCAGTTGGTAAAAGTTTTTATGAAAAAATAAAAGAAGAAATACAATTTAAAAATAATGATTATTTTGTTATTACCGCTAACAAAGAAGAATATGTTCCTTATATAAATTTAGGTGGTATAACAACTAATTTTTATGTTTATGAAATAACTAAAGATAATTATCAAGAAATATTTAGTAAATTTTTAACTGATGGTGATATATTGATTGATTTTGCTGATACAGTAGGAACAAAAGATATATGTAAATGGTGTATCGATAATAACATAATGTATCTTAATACAGGAGAAACAGATTGGCCAGATAATTGGTATAGTATATTTGAAGAAAATATTAAAAAAAATAAATTAAAAGAAGAATATCATCCAAAATATCCTATTGTCTTACAACACGGCAATAATCCAGGGTTAGTATCTCATTTTGTTAAATTAGGATTAGAATATATCGTTAACAAACAATTTAAACATAATAAATATTATAAACAATTGTTAAAAGATAATAAATTTAATTTATTAGCTTACGAATTAAACGTTAAAATGATTCACGTTAATGATATTGATTTACAAAATATTAAAGAAGAATTTAAAAATGATAAATTAGTTAGTACTTGGTGTGTTGATTCATTTTTCTTTGAATTATTAAGTGAAGCCACACAAAATATTGGAACTTATGAAAAAAGTATTAATCAAAATGATTGTAATTTATTAGATTATGATAAAGGATTTGTTGAATATAAAAAACTAGCACTCGATATGAAATGTAAGACATATTATCCAAATGGTTATTTTGAAGGATATTTAGTTCCTCACGAAGAGACAATTACGATTGCTAATAGTTTAGAGGTTAATGATAAAATAATTTATCGTCCATCAGTTATGTTTATTTATTCTCCTTGTTCTTTAGCCAACCAATATTTAATTAATTCTAAAACTAATTTAGAAAATGAAAATATCGTAAGGGGTCATATTTATCCTAATGAATGGGAAATAGTCTATGAAGATAAAATTAAAGATGGAACAGAATATGTAGGAGTATTGATAATTGGTGATAAATTTGATCCCGTTTGGGTAGGTAATCGGATTGAATTATCTTATTTATATCGTAAAAAAAATTCTTATTTTCAAACACCAACTATTACTCCTGTTGCAATGTCAGCTCTATCTGCTTTATGTTGGATGATAAAAAATAAAGAAAAAGGCGGTATATATTTTCCTGATGATATAAAGGATTATAAATATATAGTTAAGAAAGCTGAAAAATATATATCTAAAACAATTTATAAAACAATTGATAAACAAGAATTAGAAAAAGTATTAAATATTGATATTGCTAATTTACAATCTAATGATTTTTTTACAAAAGAAAAAGAATAACTGAATATTCTTTTTTTTAGTGACCACCGCCACCACCTCCGCCGCCTCGGCCGCCACCACCATAAAATGAACTGCCAAATCTACTACTATGAGATATAGATCTTGCTGTATTTGTAGCACTTCTAAAGGAACGTCCGGTATATCTAAAGTTAGTAGAACAATAATATCTATTACTTAAGATAGGGCTGTTAGCAACATCAGGGCAATTTATTTCTAAGGCTTTAATTACTTTTTCTGAAATACCAAAAGCAGTAGCATAAACTAAATATTTTTCCCAAAGTGGTAATTCAATTACTGTTTTTTCTTTCATTAAGGTGTTACTATTTAAGAAATTATATAAGGCATACCATTTTGCTTGTTCATCAGATCCTAATTGTGTTAGTAAAATATAATTTTTAGAATTTCTTTTTATAATAAATGCACTTATAATTAAAACTAATCCTAAAATAAATAAAGAACCAAAAGCAAAATCAAATCTTGTATTATAAATAATTAAATTACCAATTGTTAATATAATTAAGGCTATTATTATATATATTGTGCCAGTAGAGTTGTATTTATCTTTTACATATTTATATTGTGCGGTTTGGAAATATTTTTTATCGATACCAATATTAACGATAGATAATTCAACAGATTTTACAAAACTATTAGTACTATCATAATTTTTGGCAACATTTTCTTGGAAAGTTTTCAGTGTTACGGTATTATCATAAGCATATTTAACAATCAAATTAAAATAATTTTTTTCATTTTCTGAAAGATCTTCTAATTTTTTACCATTTTTATTATATTTTTCTTCGATAACCAATTTATCTACAGTTGTATTTTGATAAGGATTTTGCGGATTTATTCTATATTGATTATTGATTAAAGTCGGAATATATAATATATTGATATTAATGTTATCTGGAGTCCATTTTTTATAATCCGCTATTTTAGTTAATTCAATATAACCTTTTCTTACTAGATTTAACATAATTGCTGAATAACTATCGCCAACATCGACTTTTTTATTTTTCTTACAGAATGCTAAAGTGGCTGCAAAATAAGGATCTAAATCACTTGGAATATCTCTAAAATATTGCATTTCCATTTCTGGTTTATAGAAATTATATTTCTTTTTAACTTTTTTATCTTTGTTGATTGTTGAATATAAAACTAATATTGAAATCAATGAAGTGATTGTTAAAAAGATTATTTTTTTATTTTTATATTCTTTTGGTAGATTATCATATTCTTCCATTGCTTGTTTTGCTTCTTCTAAATATACTTCATGTGAATAAGCATTATTTGGGGCATAATCAGTAAATATATGTTTATCTTCATTAAAAGATAGTAAAGAAAATTCTAGATATTTATTATACGGTTTAAATTTTAAATCGGAACTATCTAAATTAAAAATGAATGTGTGATATCCAGGATTAATATCATCTGATTCAGTAAATTCAAATGTATGAGCATTAGTACCATAGGTATGGGCTAAATAGTTGTTTGCTTTTGGCATATCTTTATCAGGTATTAAAACTTGCCCATTAAATGATTCTAAATATTTAATTGTATCTTCGGAATACATTGATATATATAATTCTGAAACATCACTATATTTTAAAGAAGCATTATGTATAATATATTGTAATTCAAAGGTTACTTTTTCACGATATAATCCATTAACATAGAAGAAAACAGCCTCGTAGTCAGCCAAACTTTCGTTATATGGACCTTTGCTATGATACCATTTGAATGGTCCATATTTTGAACTCGTATAATCGCTATCATCCCAATATAGTTTAGGGCTTTCTTCATAAATTATTTCTGATCCATCAGAATTTATTTGTTTTACTGATATAACATCATAATCTACTTTTAAACCATCGACATAATCTTCTGGTAAATCACGCCATAATTCCCAAAATGGATTATTTATTGAAGCAGCGTGGATGTCGTAGGTTAATGTTTCAGTGACCAGTATATCCCCACCATATCCTTGTTCATCTAAAACAATTGCTTTATAATCTACATCGACTATTCTAGCGTAATCATTTGGACCGGTACTTTCTTCTAAACTTGTTGCTACATAATCAATAATTAAAGGAAAAGCATAAAATAAGATGATAATAAATATAAAAATAAATTCAGTTTTTTTATTCATAGGACACCACTTTCTAATTATATTATACATTATAAAATTATTATTACAAATAAAAAATATAAAATAAAATTAATTTGTGATATAATTAGAGCGGTGGTTTTATGTTATTAAGTAATGAATGGCTTGATTATGAATGTTTAAGTGCGGGAAATGGTGAAAAGTTAGAAAGATGGGGTAATGTAATTTTAAGAAGGCCTGATCCTCAAGCAATGTGGCCAATTAAAAATAGTGAATTATGGAATAATATTGATGCTTTTTACCATCGTTCTAATAAAGGTGGTGGCTATTGGGAATATAAAAAACAATTACCTGATAGTTGGATAATTAAATATAAAGATTTAAGATTTAAAGTAAGTCCTACTAATTTTAAACATACCGGTTTATTTCCTGAGCAAGCAGCTAATTGGGATTTCTCAATTAATAAAATAAAAAATAGTAAAAGAAAAATTAAAGTTTTAAATTTATTTGCTTATACTGGTGGCGCTACTATGGCAGCAAGTTACGCAGGAGCAGATGTTGTTCATGTCGATGCCGCTAAGGGTATGGTAGAATGGGCAAAAGAAAATATGAGATTATGTGGTTTAGAAAATAATAAAATAAGATTTATTGTCGATGATTGTTTGAAATTTGTGCAAAGAGAATTTAGAAGAGGCAATAAATATGATGTAATCATTATGGATCCCCCTAGTTACGGAAGAGGACCTAATGGTGAAATGTGGAAGTTTGAAGATAATTTGTATAATTTAATTAATGAGTGTTTAAAAATATTAAGTGATGAACCATTATTTTTCTTAATCAATGCTTATACAACTGGTATATCAAGTACAGTTTTATACAATATTTTAAAAACTACTTTAGAAAGTAAATATAAAGGAAAAGTTACAGCTGGAGAAATTGGTTTACCTATCAAAGATAATAATTTAGTTTTACCTTGTGGTATATATGGAAGATGGGAAAATGAAGATACTATATGAAGATAATCACTTGTTAGTGGCTGTTAAACCAGTTAATGTTCCGGTCTGTGAAGATGAGTCTAAAGATGAAGATTTATTAAATATGTTAAAAAAATATTTAAAAGAAAAATATAACAAACCAGGGAATGTTTATTTAGGATTAGTTCATAGATTAGATAGACCAGTAAGTGGAGTTATGGTTTTTGCTAAAACAAGTAAGGCTGCTTCAAGACTAAGTGAACAAATAAGATTAAAACAATTTAAAAAAGAATACCACGCTATAGTTATTGGTAAAGTAGATAAAGGTATTTATAAAGATAACTTATTAAAAGATAAAAAAACAAATATAACAAAAGTAGATAAAGATGGTAAAGAATCTATTTTAGAATATGAATTAGTAAAGTATGTTGATAACTATTCTTTAGTTAAAATTAATTTACAAACTGGTAGATCACATCAAATAAGAGTGCAGTTTGCTTATCATAATCATCCTTTAGTTGGCGATAATAAATATAATAAAATTGAAGTGAAAAAAATACCAGTTTGTTTATTTGCTAACAAATTAACTTTTTATCATCCTATAACTAAAGAAAAATTAATTTTTGAAGAACAATTACCTAATTATTATCCGTGGAATTTATTTTAGACACAAAAGTGTCTAATTTTTTAAATCTTTACAAAATAACTTTAAATAAAAATTAAATATGATAAAATAAATAATTGAGGTATTATGAAAAAGGTAGTTATTGGGAGTTTTATATTATTAATATTAACATATATTTTCACCATTTATATTGATATTGAAGTTTTAAGTGAAGATATCAAAGTATTTAATGAAAAAGAATTAAGTGTATCAAGTTGTTTAAAAGATATGTTTGGTTTTTGTTTGGCTAAATTACCTGTAAATATAAATGAAAGTATTGACATTAATAAAATTGGTAGTTATGAAGTAAATTATGAATCTAATTTTTTATTTAAAAATAAAAAAATAACTAAAGAAGTAAAAGTATATGATGATGAAGCTCCAGTTATTACTGTGGATAAAGATATAATAACAGCTTGTCCTAATAAAGAAGGATTAATTAATTATAAAGCAATTGACAATTATGATAATGATATAACTGATAAAGTAATAAAAGAGATAAAAGATAATAAATATATTTTAAAAGTAAGTGATAGTTCGAATAATGAAACTATTTTAGAAATACCAATAGACTATCAAGATAAAGAAAAGCCTAAAATTAAATTAAAAGGATCGAGTACTATATATTTAGAATTAGGAAAAAATTATAAAGAATCTGGATATAGTGCTACTGATAATTGTTTAGGGGATATAACTGATAAAGTCATAATAAGCGGTGAAGTTGATAGTAGTAAAAGTGGGAAATATATTTTAACTTATAGTGTCAAAGATGATTTTAATAATGAAAGCAAAATAACACGAACAATTTATGTTTATAAAAAAAACCCTGATATTCCAATCGGTAATAAGGTTATTTATCTAACATTTGATGATGGACCAAGTGCTTATACTAACGAATTATTAGATATATTAAAAAAATATAATGTTAAAGCTACATTTTTCATTACGAGTAATGGCAGTGATAAAGTAATTAAAAGGGCTTATAAAGAAGGACATAGTATTGGAATTCATACTTATAGTCATAAGTATAATGAAATTTATAAAAGTGAAAAAGCATTTTTTAAAGATGTGGATAAAGTTAATAATAGAATAAAAAAAATTACTGGTGAATATAGTCATATATTGAGGTTTGCTGGTGGTAGCTCTAATACTGTAAGTAAATTTAATAAAGGGATAATGAGTAGATTATCTAAGGAAGTTGAATTAAGAGGATATAAATATTTTGATTGGAATGTATCAGCAGGTGATACGGCTACTAATGATACTAATAAAATAGCTAACAATGTTATAAAAAATTTAAGGAAAGGAAATAATGTTGTTTTACAACACGATACAAAATATAATAGTATTAAGGCTGTAGAAAAAATAATTCAATATGGTTTAGCAAACAATTATGTTTTTGCTTCTTTAAATGAAACTAGTCCAACTGTTCATCACGTAATTAATAATTAGTAGATTTATCTACTTTTTTTCATATATTTAATTAGGTGAAACATATGAAAATTAAGATTTTTTGCTTAAATTTATTTTTAATTCTTTTATATACTATTGGAATAATCAATGCTTTAAATTTACCTTTATTAGGGAAAGTAATTTATATAGATCCAGGACATGGTGGAGCCGATCCAGGAGCTTTATATAATGATTTATATGAAGCAGATTTAAATTTACAAATAAGTTTAAAAATACAAACGGAATTAGAAAAAAATGGCGCAATAGTTTATTTAACTCGCTATGGTGATTATGACTTGTCAGTAAAAAATGCTGTTAATCGTAAAAGAAGTGATTTATCAAGAAGAGCAAATATAATAAATAATTCTGGAGCAGATATTTATTTATCGATTCATTTAAATTCGGATATTTCTAGTACTTGGCAAGGGGCACAAGTGTTTTATGATACAGTTATTGAAAACAATGAAATAATTGCTAAGATAATGCAAGAACAATTTAAAAAAGATTTAAAAACTAATAGAGAGTATAAACAAATAAATGATCATTATTTGTATCAAAGAGTAAAAATACCAGGAGTTTTACTAGAAGTTGGCTTTATTTCTAATCCTAATGAAAGATATTTATTGAAACAAGAAAGTTATCAAAAAAAGATAGCAGTTAGTATTAAAAATGGATTAATCAATTATTTTACATAAATTTAATTATTTTGCTTGTTTTTTATTAATAAACATGATATTATTATTCTAGAGGTGGAATTGTATGAATGAGAATTATACTAATGATAATTATGAATATACAGAATATAAAGAAGAAAGAAATAGAATCCCTTGGGGTAGAGTAATAATATCTTTTTTAATATTAGTTGCAATTATTATCATTATTTTATTATTGTTGAAGGCGTGTGGTAAAACAAGTTTACGCGATGATTTAATCGAGGCTGCAAAGGATTATTATGAAAAATATCCTGATATGTTACCAAGTGAAGTTGGTGAATGTTTTGTTGTAACATTAGCTGATTTAGAAAAAGAAGGATTAATTAAAGTAAGTGATTATGAAACTTGTGATAAAGAAAAAACTTATGTTAATGTATGTTATTTAGAAAGTAAAACATATCACTATTCTGCAATTTTAGAATGTGAAGTAGAAGATACTAATTATGGTATGTGGCAAGATGGTACAGAAGATGATATTGAAGAAACTTCTGATATAAGATTTAAATTTTTAGGAGAAGAATTACAAACAGGAACAAAATATTACTATCCTAATGATTTAACAGATGCTACTAAAGTAATTGAATATTATGCTGCTATTCCAAAGAGTGGTTATACAGGTAAAGAAGATGAACAAATCGGATATAAATGGTATACTGAAGAAAAAGTAAATAAATATTGGAATAATGGTGGATATTCTTCAACTGAACCAGAAGGATATCCAACTAAAGGAAGTAGTACTACTATAACTAAATATTCAGTTACTAAACCAAGTAGTGCTAGTTATAGAAAAATTGAAAATGCCACATTATATAGATCTCAAGATGTAGCATATCCATATGTCTTTGTTTGTGTAAATCCAAATAATCCAAATGATGTAGTTACTGATGATAAACCATGTTCAGGTACACATTCTAAAACAAAAGATATTCGTTTTACTTGTAATGGTAAAGATGAAGTAAATGTTACTGCTGAACAATTAGAAAATATGGATTTCCCAAGTTGTGGTGAATGGTCTGATTATACAACAAAAGCTTGTACAACTAACTATTTAAAAGGTGTTAAATGTGAAAAACAAGATGGATATAAATATACTGATACTATGTGGAAATGGTACACAAACGTCACTGAAAGAAGTTATTATCCAAGTGGATCAAGTAGTGCTGATAGTGAGATAACATATTATATTAGTTCACCTATTAGTGGGGCAATAAAGGATGAAAGTACTAGTGCAACAGTTCATAAATATTATCGCCTTGCTGAGGGTGAAGGAAGTGGTAATTATGAAGAGTGGTTACCTATAACAGATGGTTATGTGACATTAAGTGAAATGTTAGAAGCATTTAGAGAATTAAAATATGAAGTTTATAGCTTAAGTGATGTTAACCAAATTGATAAAATAAGGTATCAATTTCAGATGCAATATAGAAATTTAGAAGAATAAGGAGGATTTATGACAAAGGATGAGTTATTAAGACAATTAAGAGAAATTGCTGATAATTTAAAATATGACAAAGTAACTACTATTACATCCAGAAATAGAGATGAAGAATTAAAAAATATTCAAAATCAACGTGATGTATTGATATATCAAGCTAAAGAACTAGAAAATAAATTATCAAACGATGAAAATTATCAAGATTTTTCTTATATGAAGAATCAGACTAAAATTTATGATTATGGCGCAAGATTAGATAAAATAAGCGAAGAAATTGCTCAAAATGAAGCAAATGTATTAAGCAACAATAATAGAATCGAATTTTTGGATAGAGAGATTGCAGCATGTACAGCATTGTTAAGTGAAGCTCAAAATAACATGGATCAGTATGGAGTTGAACTTAGAAATTTAGGTAATAATCCAACACCTGAACAAGACAAAGAGGTAATGGATAAAATTTCAAATGCAAGAGAAGATATGGATTATCTAAAAACAGAGTTGGAAATGTTAAATAGAGAATTAGAAACTTTAAATCAAAATAAAGAAGAATTATCTAAAAGAGCAGCAACTCTATCAAAAACAAAAGATGGTTATTCAAAATTATTAGATGGTGCTAAAGAAAAAGAAAAAAGTTCAAAAGATAATATTAATCATGCAAAAAAAGATGACGATTATAGAAAGTTATTACAAATTCAAGCTTCAATTGATGCTTTCAACAATAGAGAAGAATATATTTCATTTGATTTTCCAATCGAATTAGAAGCATTAATTGATGATATTGAAAATGATAAAATTGTGAATGTTACTGATAGATTAGAAGAATTAAAAGCAAAAATGCCAGAAACTATAGCTAATAAAAATTATGAAAATTCTGAAGAAGAATTAGCAGAAAATAAGAGAATGCAAGCAGAAGTTTTAATGGAAAAATTAGCTCTAGAAGATAAATTATCTAATTCTAATAATTATTTGCCTTCTATGTTTTCGGTTGAAGCAATGAATTACGAAATAAATAATTTTGAATCAAATATTAACAAATATGATTCTGATATTAAAGCAATGGAAGCAAATTTTATACGTTATGAAAATAATAGAAAAGATTTTGAAGCGAAAATTGAAGAAGAAGAAAAAGCAAGAGAACAATTGAATTCGCAATTAATGGATTTAAGAATAAAAGAAGCAGTTTTGCCAACAGAAATTTATGAACAAGAAAAAGAGGAAATTGCAAAAGAGAAAAAAAGAATTCAAAAAGAAATTTCTGAATCTAGTAAAAAAATCGAAAGATTAACAAAATCTGCTCTTTCAATCGATTTGTTGGTAACTTTAGCTAAAAAAGATAAGAAGAATTTAGAAAATTTAAAAAATAATGAAATGAAGCTTTTAGAAGCAAAGAAGAAGTCATTTGAGGAAAAATCTGGTATAAATAAATTTGCTATGGCTGAAGATCAAACAAAATTAGCTGCATTAGTTGGTCAATTAAATATGCTAAAAATGCGTGAAAATGCTATTTATTATGATTACGAAGAGGCATTGAATAATGTAATAAATAATGTAAAATCAAATAAGCAAAGTACTAAAAGTGTAGTTAGCCCAATAGTCCCTTCGATATCTGCACAAGAAAAAGATGATGATAAAGATATAATAGCACCGATTGTTGCACCAGAAGCAAATCAAGAGAAAGATGATGACAAGGATATAATAGCACCAATTGTTGCACCAGAAGTAAATCAAGAAAAAGATGATGACAAGGATATAACGGCACCAATTGTTACTTCAACAGATTCTGTTAATAAAGAAGAAGAAGAGGAAAAAGATGTAGTTCCGGTTCCTATTAGTTTTTGGAAAAAAGCGAAAGATAAAGTTTTAAATAAATTACATGATAAAAACTTTATGAGAAGAGTTAAAGCAGCAATTGCGGCAACAATAATAGCTTTAACTATGGGATTAGGCTTATCACGTTGTTCTGATGGAAGAACAGAAGTTCCAAGCAAAGAAGTTGTTGAAACTGTAGATGATTTTGAACTTCCAGAATTTGATTTTGAAATTGATGATGTGGGCGATATTGAAGATGAATTAGATAATGAGATTTCAAAAACTCCAATAAATAATACTGATAATACGCCTCAGTCTAAACCAACAACAAATGATAATTCAAATCAAGTTCAAAATCCAGAACCAATTCCAACTCCGGATCCTGAACCAGAACCAATTCCGGATCCTGAACCAGAACCAACTCCAGATCCTGAACCAGAACCAATTCCGGATCCTGAACCAGAACCAACTCCGGATCCTGAACCAGAACCAACTCCAGATCCTGATCCAGAGCCAACTCCAGATCCTAATCCAGAGCCAACTCCAGATCCTGATCCAGAGCCAACTCCAGATCCTGATCCAGAACCAACTCAAGAAGTACAAACTGTTGAAGAAGGACAGGTTGGCATTTTGCAAACTGGTGATGGTGAAGTTGCTGTAACAGATAATGTAGAATTATCTACTGGAGAAACAGAATCCCCTCAACAACAAGTGGCAAATGAAATTATTGATCGTTTAGAACAAGAAGGAGTAACAGTTGATAATCATACAAATAATCAAAATATAACTTCTTCAACTGTTGCTGAGGATGGTACTATAACTAATACTTATGATGATACGACAACAACTAATAATCCTACTATAGAAGATGTTGTAGAACAAATTGCTACTGAAAATCACGGAGGTACAGTTTCAGATTCTACATGGGATAATTTAAATGACATATTTAGTCAGGAATATTCTGAAGGAGGTATGACCAGGTAATTATGGAAAATAAAATTAATCAAGTTATGGTACTTGAAAATGGTAAGAAATATATTGTAATTAAACAAGCTGTATATAAAGGTCATAATTATTATGTATCCGCTAGGCTAACTGATGATGAAGAAGATATACTGGAGGAATATGTTATTTTTGAAGAAGTTGACTATAATGGTAAAAAATCAGTTTTAGAAGTTAAGGATGCTGATTTATATAAACTAGTTGCAAAGTACGTTGGCTTATTAGATTAGTTAATAACTACCTATTTATTTAGGTAGTTTTGTTTTGTAAAATATCATTTATTTTTCACTTTTTTTAGTAAAATTTGTGATATAATTATAATGGTGGTAGGGATGCAAAAAACATTTAAAAATTTAGATGAACAAATCGAAATATTGGAGTCAAAAGGATTAGAAATAACTGATTATGAAAAAACTAAAGAAATATTATTTAAAGAAAATTATTTTTTCATAAATGGGTATCGTCACTTACTTACTACAGCTAGTAATAATAACAGATTTGTTCCTGGAGCTACTTTTGATGAATTATATTCTATATTTACTTTTGATAGAAGGCTAAGAAATATAATGTTTAAAAATATAATGATAATTGAAAATAATGTAAAATCAATTATCAGTTATCAATTATCAAAAAAATATGGACATAAAGAAAAAGATTATTTAAATCCTAAACATTTTAGATATGAAAGTTTTAGATTAAGTCAAGTAAATGACGTAATTAATAAAATGAAAAGGCAAATAAGATTGAATGGTAAACAACATAGGGCTACAAAACATTATATTAGTAATTATGGATATATACCAATGTGGGTTTCAGTAAAAGTATTATCATTTGGAATAATTTCTGAATTATATTCAATATTAAAGTACGAAGATCAAAATGAAATAGCTGATTTTTATCATATTGATGCTGAAGAATTAAATATTTATTTATATTTATTATCAAATTATAGAAATTTGTGTGCACATGAAGATATTTTATATGATCACACAACGCAAAGAAGTATCCCAGATAATAGATTTCACCAATTTTTGAATATTCCAAAAGTAGAAGATGAATATATTTATGGTAAGAATGACTTTTTTGCAATTTTAATAATTTTAAGGCAGATGTTAAGTGATGATGAATTTCATGATTTAATTAATGAAATAGGTTATGAAATTGATATTTTAAATGGAAAGATTAAATCAGTTGATACTAAATCAATTTTGAACAAAATTGGTTTTCCAGACAATTGGCGTGAATTAGAAAATATAGATTGAAAGGGTGATTTAAATGAAAAATAAAATAATTTATATATGTTCCGTTATTTTATCATTATTTATAGGAATTAGTGGCACATTATTAGTAGTATATTATATTCCTAGTGAAGAAGGTGAAAAAGTAGTTCAGGAAGTAACTATTACTGAAAGTGATACTATTGCACCTGCTGTTAATAAGGTTTATGATTCAGTTGTGACTGTTTTAAATTATGGTAATCAATTACAAGCTACAGGAACTGGTTTTGTGTATAAAACAGATGATAATTATGGTTATATATTAACTAACAATCATGTCATCAGTGGTTCTAAAAAAATAGAAGTAACAAATAATGAAAACGTAACAGTTGAGGCTAAATTATTAGGTAGTGATGAATATGCTGATTTGGCGGTATTACGTGTTGATAAATCATTTGTTTTGCAAGTAGCAACTTTAGGCAATAGTACGACTTCTGAAATCGGAGATACTGTTTTCGCAGTAGGTACACCTGTAGATGTTAAGTATGCAGGATCAGTTACTAAAGGAATTATTTCAGGTAAGAATAGAATGGTAAATGTAACCTTAGATGATGGTGGTGCATTTATGATGGAAGTTATTCAAACAAATACTGCAATTAATCCTGGTAATAGTGGTGGACCTTTAGTAAATATGAATGGTGAAGTTATTGGCATAAATACTTTAAAATTAGTTGAAGATGAAATAGAAGGTATGGGTTTTGCTATTCCAATTGAAATGGCTACATCTGTTCTAGATAGACTTGAAAATGGTGAAGAGATTGAAAGACCATTATTAGGTGTTAGTATGGTAGATGCTAATAATGATTACGCATTATTTAGTTATAAAGTTTATTTAGATAAAGACTATGAAAAAGGTGTAGTAGTAATTGAAGTTGAGAAAGATTCTCCTGCTGGAGATGCTGGACTACAAAAAGGTGATGTGATTTTAAAAATAAATGATATAGAAATTGAGGATAGCACTCATTTAAAATATGTTTTATATAAATATAGTGTTGGTGATACTATTAAACTTGAATATGAAAGAGATGGTAAAACTAATACTGTAGAATTAAAATTAAATAAAGCAATTTAGGTCATTAAATGGCCTTTTTTTATGACAAAAATAAACTATTATCATAAAATAACATGAGGAGGATAACTTATGGATTATAAAATAGTTATAGATGCAGGCCATGGTGGAGATGATCCTGGAGCTAGTGGCAATGGTATAATAGAAAAAGATTTAAATTTAAAGATATCAAATTATATGTATGATAGGTTTAGAGAATTAGGTATACCAGTTAAAATAATCAGAAGTACAGATGAAACAATAAGTCCTGATGAAAGAGTTAATAGGGTATTAAATGCATTTGGTAATAGTAATGATGTAATAGTAGTTTCTAACCACATAAATGCAGGAGGTGGTGAAGGCTCTTGTGGTAAATTAACTTTCTTCGAGATAAAAAAACGATTTATTTACATATGATAAATCGT
>CALVSP010000017.1 GCA_944359065.1 uncultured Bacilli bacterium | reverse complement strand
CATCTTTAATTATACTCATACTTGTTTCATCACAAGATGATTCAATTGCTAAAATTGTCATTTTTCACCTCCATTAAATATCCATCTATTCCATTATAATATTTTTTTCTAATACCAACTATTTTAAAACCTAATTTTTTATATAAATTAATTGCACTAATATTATTAATATTTACTTCTAACGTAATGTTTTCAAAATTATAATTATCCATTATATATTTTAATAAATTATAAGCAACTTTTTTTCTCCTATATTTATCAATAACAAAAATATAATTAATTTCAATTTTTTCATACATTACACTATAATCTAAAAATCCGACCACTACATTATCAATATAATAACCAATTATTACATTAAAAGGATTTAAAGTTACTTTATAATCACTTAAATTATTTATATAATTAATATGTTTAATTCCTTTGATCATCTAATTTTTCTTCTGCTTCAGTTCTTTTTAAGTAGTTAGGCTTTAAATCATGTGGATTAATAGGTTTATCAAATTCATGTTTTTTAATTATTTTAATTAAATCAATATTATCATAATTATCAACAATTGTGTAATCTTCCGGATATTTTATTTCATTTAATAAAATATGTTGGTCATTTAAATAACTATTTAACTCTTTATCATAAATTCCTGCATAGACATAACCACGTCTTGCATCTATTAAAGAAACATTATATTTCGTATTTGTATTAGTGGTAGCTAATACCTCTAGTTCACTTAACTTAATAATAGGAATATTTAAACAATATCCAATCGTCTTAGCTATTGTAACGCCTACTCTAATTCCTGTAAAAGAACCAGGGCCATTTACAACAAATATTTTATCAATAACTTTAATATCAGGAACCGCTTCTTTTATTACTTTCATTACTTTTGAAGATGTATCATTATTATTTTTATCAATAAAAAAATAGTCAATTTTTTCATTGATGATGGTGCTTATGATTAAACAATTTGAACAAGTATCTATGAAAAGATATTTCATAATACCGCCTCACATAACTCCTCATATTGTTTACCATAAGGATTAATAACTAATATTCTTTTATTTTCATCTAATACTTTAATTTTTATATCTAATCTTTCTTTAGGTAATATATCTTTAATTGTATCAGCCCACTCGATTATAACTACTCCACCTTTAGAAAAATATTCTTCAATATTAACACCATTAGTGTTGCCATCTAAGCGATAAACATCCATATGATAAAGAGGTAATTCACCATCATATTCTTTAATAATAGAAAAAGTTGGAGAAGTAATATTCTCTTTAATACCTAATGCTTGAGCAAATCCTTTAGTAAACAATGTTTTCCCACTACCTAATTCACCATTTAAGCAAATAATCATATTAGGAAATTTTTCTGATTCTAAATTCTGCGCTAACTCAATTGTATCATATTCATCTTTCATTGTAACTTTATATTCCATTTATATCACCAACATTATTATATAAAATAAATTAAATTATTACAATATTTTTTAAGTAATTTGACTTTTTTTTAATTTTGTAGTAATATTATATCTCGTTTGTTTAAAAAGGAGGGTTTGTATGACAGATAATATATTAGACTTTAAGGAATTTATGGACTATTTTAATAACATTATAAACCAAAATACTAATGAATTTACAAAAATCACAATTTATTATAAAAATAATGCTTTAGTTATCGAATCAGAAAATGAAAATGGAAAAGCAGTAGATTATTTCCCTTGCTCAGAAGCTAATTACTACAAATTAATTGAAATTTTAAATTTAAAATTTATTTTTGAAAATGATATTATATTTGCTGCTAAACGAAATAAAAACTACACAATAAAATCTAAAAGTGGTGAATTAACAACAACAATAAATGATGAATTGTTTAAAAAATTAAGTTCAAAAATATATTCTAAAAAAAATAAAATTAATTTAGAAAACAATAAAAAACCAAGTGAATTTGAAAAATTTTGCTTTTTCTATAATGATATAGAATTATTTATAAAAAGATGTTTAAAACATAATGGTATAAGCAATATAAATATTACATATACTAACAATATTTTTCAAATTAAAATAACAAATAACAATAAAGTAATTTTTCAAAAATACTTTAAATGCAATGAAACTAAAGCAACTTATCTATTTAAAATAATTTGTGAAAATATTATTGATTCAAACAGCATTATATTATCAAGTATCAATCAAACTGAAAATGGAAATAAAGTTATTAAAATTCAAACACCAAAATTAAATTTAACAATTCCTTATATTAATAGTTTAAAAAGATTTCATATTGAAGCATTAAATAAAATGAATGAATATAATATGGAAAATCAAAAACAAAAAATAAAAAGTTCTAATCGCTAGAACTTTTTTTATTTTCCTAAATAATATTTTTTCTTTCCTTTCCTTAAAACAATTATTGAATTATCAATAGCCATTTCTTTTGTTATTAATTTATCTTCTAATATTTTTTCATCATTAATAGTTATTGCTCCATTATTTATAAATTCTCTTGCTTCTCTTTTTGAAGAACAAATATTATTATCAACTAATAAATCAACCAAATTTTTTTCTTCAAAATTGAAGGTAGGAACGCCTTTAAATCCAATCAATATTTCATCTTTAGTTAAATTTTTTACATTGCCACTAAACAATGCCTCACTTATCCTAACCGCTTTTTCATATTCATCTAAACCGTGTAAAAAGGTGATAACTTCTTTAGCTAATGCTTTATGTGCTTCTCTCTTTTCTGGACAAGCTAAATGTTTCTTTTCTAATTCATTTATTTCATCAACTGATAAAAACGTTAATTTTTTTAAATATTCAATTACTTTACTATCTTCTGCATTTAAGAAAAATTGATACATTTCATAACTAGATGTTTTATTAATATCTAGCCATATTGCATTTCCTTCTGATTTACCAAATTTTGTTCCATCTGCTTTAGTAATTAATGGCATAGTTAAACCATAAGCCTCTTTATTTATTTTTTTTCTAATTAATTCAACACCAGATGTAATATTCCCCCATTGATCAGAACCACCAATTTGCAATGTACATCCTTTATTTTCATATAACCATAAAAAATCCAATGCTTGCATAATCATATATGAAAATTCTGTATAAGTTATCCCAATATCTAATCTACTTTTAACGGTTTCTTTATTTAACATATAATTTAAATTGAAATATTTACCATAATCTCTTAAATAATCAATAAAATTAATATCTTTTGACCAATCATAATTATTAACAACTTCAAAACCAAATATTTTTTCAACTTGTTTCCTTAATTTTTTATAATTATAATCTAATAATTCCTTAGTTATCATCGGTCTTTCTGCTGTAGGCTTAGGATCACCTATTAATCCTGTTGCTCCACCTACTAACAAAATTGGATTATGTCCACCTTTTTTTAATCTAGTCGCCATTGAAAAAGTTGAATAATGGCCAATGTGCAAACTATCTCCCGTTGGATCCGTTCCTATATAAAAAGTTAAACCACCATTATTAATTTTTTCAATTAAACTTTCATCAGTTATATTTTCAATTAATCCTCTCCATACTAATTCATCATATAATTTCATTTTTCATCTCTCCTATCTGTACTTCCAAATCCGCCTTTTCTTATATTTGTGACGTTATCATCATCAGTTATTAAAAATTTAATAAATATACCTTGCCCATATGCTTTATTTTTGGAAATAATAACTTCCTCTTTTCCCTCATTTTGAATTGAAAACCACATATGACCTTCATTGGAATCATTATTATAATAATCACTTTCAATCAAACCAACTTGATTAGTTAATCTTAAATTATATTTAAATCCTAAACCACTCCGCATAATTAATAATAATGCTTCATCACTATTAAATTTTGCTTTATAACCAGTTGGAATTTTAATTATTTCACCAGGTTTAATAACGATATCTTCAATAGCAAAAAAATCATACCCAGCACTATTTTTAGTAGCTCTTTTAGGTAATATATAATTATTATATAGATCAATATCATCTTTAATATCTTTTTTAAATTGTTCAAAACTTATTTTTTCAAAACATCTCATATTTACCTCCAAAAAAAATATCCATAATTTAAGGACGAATAAATTCCGCGGTACCACCTTAATTTATGAATATTTCATACACTCTAATTTATAACGCAATTACCCGTTTTAACTCCCAAATTGTAACTCGTTATTTAATCTTGATTAGTTTCCATCTACCACTAATTTTCTATATTACCAATTAAATAATTAAATATTTGTTCCTTGTTAAATATATGAATAATAATATCACATAATTGATATAAATGTCAAATTATTATTCCATTACTTTCTTTTATTAATACATTTAATTTATCGATGGTAAAATCATACGCATCAATCACTTGACTACTACTTTGTTTTTTACGCATCTTCTCTAATAATTTTTCTTCTTTTATTATTTGAGCAACACTTAATAATCTAATTTGATTTATAAAAGTTAACCTAACTAATTCACCAACATTACTATTCCATAAACCTTTTTTTCTTATTTCGGCAATATTTAAATATTTTCCGTCATAAAATTGCTTTAAAACATTACTAGATATTTTGTCTTTCGATTTAATTGGAACCCATCTACCATCTATGATTTGATGATATATATCTAATCGATCAACATCTTGAACTATTTGCGTAATAGCATCAATTACTTTTCTCTTTTCCTCTAAACTAGCTGTTGAAAAAAAATTTAAAGCATCTTCATCTTTTAATAAATTTGAAGAAAGAATTAATAATTGTCTAGGATTTACAACTTTTGTAACATGATTGTTAACAATTGTTAAGATTGAATCATCAAATTCTCTAGTCATAGGCATTTGTGATTTAATTAATCCAGATTTTAAAACATAATTACCTAATTCACCATGATTATCAAAGCAAAATTTATGTAAATCTATATCATTAAATGTTTTCGTAACACGAGCTTGCAAAAATCTTCCAACATCGTGATTTAATAAAGCTATTTTAGTAAAGTCTACAAAAGATTCATTAAATTGTAGTTTTTTTATAGTTTTTGTCCCATCTATTACAACTTCATTTGTATGTATGCGTTTTTGTTCTATTAACTTACTAATATCATTTTCATTAAAAGATGTGACATAATCATCAAAGCACTTCTTTGCTGTTAGATAGTATTCCATTTATTCCTCACCTTTATTTTTAAATTGTAAAATGATTGGAGTACCTTCAAAATCAAATGATTCTCTTATTTTATTTTCTAGATATCTTTCATAAGAAAAATGAATTAAACCTTTACTATTTACCTGAATATTAAACTTAGGGGGTCTATTAGATACTTGGCTACAAAAATATATCTTTAATCTTTTGCCTTTGTATGAAGGAGGTAAATTAAGATTATAAGCATCTTTTATACAATCATTAATTAAATTTGTAGATATCATTTTAGTACTATTATTATATACTTTAATTATTTCAGGCATCAATGTATGCATTCTTTTTTTTGTTAAAGCTGATAAAAATACAATTGGAGCATAAGGCATAAATTGAAAATTATTTCTTATATCTTTGATAAATTTTTTCATATTTTCATCTTTGTCACTAATAGTATCCCATTTATTAACAACAATTACTATCGGTTTGCCCGCTTCTATGGCATATCCTGCTATATGTTTATCATGTTCTATTATTCCAGCTTCAGCATCGATAACCAATAAGCATACATCTGATCTATCGATAGCTTTCATACTTCTTAATAAACTATATTTTTCAACTGTTTCATAAATTTTACCTTTTTTACGCATTCCAGCTGTATCAATGACAACAAATTTTTCATTATGATAAGTAAAAGGAGTATCAATTGCATCTCTAGTTGTTCCCGCTATATTACTAACAATTACTCTTTCTTCATTTAATATAGCATTAACTAAACTACTTTTACCAACATTTGGTCTTCCAATTACACTAAATTTAATAACATCATTTTCTTCTTCTTCTGTTTCTTTAAAATCTTTAGTTATTTCTAACAATAACTCATATATTCCCTCATTTTGTTCAGAACTTATATTTATATAATTATCAAAACCTAGTTCATAAAAATCATAAATATTATCTTTAGCTAATTTACTATCTATTTTATTTACAGCTACAATTATTTTTTTACCTGATTTTAAAAGCATATCTCTAACGATTAAATCATTTTGCGTTATTCCTTCTTTAGCATCGACAACAAACACAATAACATCAGCTTCGGTAATAGCTATTTCAGCTTGTGTTTTAATTTCTTCATTAAAATTTTCATCACTTATGTCGATACCACCAGTATCAATTAAATGAAAAGAATATTTATCAAAAGTTACATCGCCATAAATTCGATCACGAGTAATACCTGGAATATCTTCGATTATAGCAATTTTTGTTCCAACTAAACGATTAAATAAAGTACTTTTACCAACATTTGGTCTTCCTACCAAAGCAACAACTGGTTTTTTCATAATATCACCTTCTCACTTGTTTTAATTATTTTTTTTGCATTATCTCCATAAACTATTTCACTAAATTCTAAAATTTTATTTAAAATGCTTGAATCTATTATTTTTAAATATAATTTATCATTTGATTTATATATTTTTGTTTTCTTTAATAACTCTTGATTTAAATAATCATAATCAATTTTATAAATAAATATATCTTCATTTACTTTTATTTTCATATCAATTTGATTAAAATAGTTATAATAATCTAAATCTTCATTTTCCATTTCTATTATACTACCATAATATTTATCAGTATAAACATTAATATCATAATAGCCATTCATTTTTAAATTATATTTATCTCTTATCTTAAAAAAAATTCTTTTAAAATAATTTTCTAAATTAACTTTATCTAAATTTATTTTTTTATTTAAAAAAACAATAATTTTATTGTCTTTAAAAACCAATCTCACACTATCACCTAAAATAGTTTATGAAATTAAACTTTAAATTGTTCGCTCTATTTTTTGATGTATTTCATCTTTACCTATTTTTGTTACATTACTAAACATTACAAATTCATCGCCTACGACCAAATCTAAATCTTCTAATAAAATATTTCTTTGTTGTTGTTGTTTAGTGATTGGTATTTTATCTACCTTAGTAGCTACTATTGTAACAGGTAATTTATAATATTTTAAAAAATTATACATCATAATATCATCATTAGATAATTTATGACGAAAATCTACTAACATAAAAACTTGTTTTAAATTTTTTCTATTTGTTAAATAATCTTCCATCATTAAACCGAATTTCTTTTGTTTCTTTTTATTTACTTGAGCATATCCATATCCTGGGGCATCAACCAAATAAAATTGTTCATTAACTAAATAAAAATTTATTGTTTGTGTTTTTCCAGGAGTAGCTGAAGTTCTAGCATAGTTTTTTCTATTAATTAAAGTATTAATAAAACTACTTTTACCAACATTTGATCTTCCAACTAATAAGAATTCAGGTTTTTTATCAGTTGGATATTGGCTTCTCCTTACTGCACTTATTTTTAAATCAACCGAATTAATTTTCATCTTAATTCACCCCTTAAGCTATTCAATTATAACATTATGTTAAAGAAATGTCAAAACTATCTAACATATGTTTTACTTACACCTTCACTTAATAACGCACAATCTATCTTTTGTCTTCTAGCACATTCAATTGCCGTATAATATTGATAATATGTATAATTAAATTCTGAAATCAAACTAGGATTTAATTCAGAATCAAATTTTTCTTTTAAAGTTAAAATTTTTGATTTAAAATCACCATCTAATTTATCTTCATTATAATATTCACGCAATAATTTTAATTTAGCTAAAGAACTTCCCTCTAAACTATTTTCCTCTAACTTACTATTTGCTATCAATTTTTTGTATACTGCATTTTTATCATCTAAAGCAGCAAAATTACCTATTAAAATATATGAAATAAAATTATTAAATTCAATATAACGCGTTAAAATATCAAATGGTACTCCATTACAAATAGCATCAGGTACAATTGTATAATACTGATAAGATGCATCTAAAATTTTCGTATAACAACGACAATTAAAATCCAATGAAGGATATTTCAAAACCATTTTTCTAGATTCAAATAAAAACTGTTTTAATTTTGGATTAATATTATCAATATTAATAATTTGCATATATTTTCCCCCCTAATAAAATTATAGCATATAATTTTATTTTTTTACAAAATTATTTTTTTGTGACAAAAACTTTCCTGTTTTACTATCAAATTCAAATTCATAAGAATTAGTTTTTTCATCAAAATCAATAACATATTCTTCTGTAAATGGTTCAAAAGTTACCTTATCTGTCTTAAATATATTAAAAAATGTTTCTATTTTTAATTTTGTATCATGTATATCATTTTGTTCTGAATAAAATCCTGGTATCACTAAATATTTAAAAGTGCATTTATCACTATCACCAATTAAATTTAACATTTTTAAAACTATTGGTACCCAATTAGATGTACAATGGCCAACAACAGCTATTTTTTTATTTTCTTCATATAATAATATTCCAAAGCAAGTCGCTAAAGCATATGTACCTATAATAGGACATTCTTCACTAGAAATTGCAACTTCATTCATTCCAACGATTTTTTTCATAATATCACCATATTAAAAACCACCAAATGTGGTTTGTTTCTCATTTGGTGGAGTCGAGGGGAATCGCACCCCTGTCCGAAAATATAAAGATTAAAGTTCTACAAGTTTAGATAATTTGGTATTGTCCTAAATAATAATAAATTATCAAAATTTTATTTAGTAATTCCTATATTAATTCTTTAATAATCCTAGGAAAAAATTATTAATATAACTCACTAATCGAGCCTCTTTTATATTCCGTGAGTAAAAATATAAAGAAGCAGCCTTCTAATATATTAAGCGAAAGCTAATTGATTTCTGTTTCCAGTTATTTTTAAATTTGAATGTATCGTATATCTTACGACTTGCCCTTTAAAAATTATTATTTCCGTCGAAACTAGACGACCCCGTGTGGTATAGATTATACCACATTTTTTTTATTTTGTACAGTTTATTTATGTCTATTACTTTGTAATTCATAATTATTAAAATTTGATGTAGCTATTTCTTGTTTTTTTATTAAAGGTAACATTTTTTTATCTAAATCAGGAATTAAATCATTAAATCCCAATTTTAATAATTCATCTTTTGCTTGCTCATATGTTTTAATGTATTCGCCTGGAACAAATATATAGTATTCTTCACTACTAAGAAACTCAGTTAATGCCAATAAAATATCCTCATTTATATCAAAATCTTTTATTTGATAATAAATCTGCATATATCCTTTTATAAGATTTTCTATAATTTTATTTGCTAAAATAGATGTCTTGTTAAATAAAAACATACCATGAATTAATTTTAATCTTTCACTAATTTTATTGATTAATTTGATACTCTTTTCTATTAAATTAATAAAATAATTATCAATGATTGACCTTAAAGTTACTTTATTAAAAAAATTTATTCCTTTTTTAGCAAATTGTTCCTCTAATTCAAAAATTTTACTACGATAAATAGTGGCTATGTTAGGTATATCCAAATTATTTCCTATTATCTTATTTAATTCGCCCAACGCACTATCAAATTTATTTTCAATATTGTTTAGTTTACCTTTAAAATTATTTTTTTCATCTACATCTGTCCATGCCATATAACCACCTTTTTAATTTTCTTTTAATTCTTTAGCTATTTGTCTTTCAATATCTTTTTTCTTGATAGATTCTCTTTTATCATAGTTCTTTTTACCCTTAGCCAATCCTATTAATAATTTAGCTTTGCTACCTTTAAAATATAATTTAATTGGTACTAAAGTAAATCCTTCTATTTCTAATTTATCCCTTAATTTTAATATTTCTTTTTTATGCATCAATAGTTTTCTAGTTCTAGTTTCTTCGTGATTAAATCTATTACCTTGGTCATACTGGCTAATATGCATATTAAGAATAAATATTTCATTATTCTTAATAATTGCATAACTATCTTTTAAATTACATTTACCAAGTCTTATTGATTTAATTTCTGTACCAGTTAAAACTATTCCCGCTTCAAAAGTATCAATAATTTCATAATCAAAATTAACTTTCCTGTTTAGTATCTCCATCTCTTACCACCTCGAAGTCGATTGTTCTTTTTTCTTTATCAGCTGCTACAACTCTTATTCTAATACTATCACCTAATCTAAATCCACGTTTATCTTTATTACCTCTTATAGTAAATGTAGTTTCATCATAAGTGTAATAATCTCCTTTAATACTATCTAATCTAACTAATCCTTCAATTAAATTAGGTAATTCGACAAACATACCAAAATTCATAACCGAACTAATAATACCATCAAATTCTTCACCAATGTGATCCATCATATATTCTGCTTTCTTCATATCATCAACAGCTCGTTCACAATCAATACTTCTTCTTTCCATATTAGATGTATGTTCTGCTACAAAAGGTAATTCTCTTTCATAAAAATTAATTGTTTCCGTATTGATATTATTATCAAATATATAAGTATGTAGTAATCTATGAACTGTTGTATCAGGATATCTTCTAATAGGTGAAGTAAAATGGGTATAACATTTACTTGCAATACCAAAGTGTCCTATATTATTAGTATCATATATAGCTTTCTGCATACTTCTTAATAATAAGGAAGATAATAAATGAAATTCTTTTTTATCTTTTAACTGTCCTAATATATCTTGCATAGTTTTAGGGGTTAATCTATTTAAATCGGCTTTAACTTTATAACCTAATATATTTAAAAATCTCATAAAATTACTTATTTTTTCTTCACTAGGTTCGCCGTGAATACGATAGATGAATGGTAATTCCATATAATAAATATGAGTTGCAACTGTTTCGTTAGCAGCAATCATAAAGTCTTCGATTAATTTTTCTCCCTCACCACGGTATCTTAATGTTACATCAACTGCTTTTCCTTTATCATCGACAATTATCTTAGATTCATCAATATCAAAATCAATATAGCCTCTATTTTCCTTATTTTTACGGAGAATATGGGCTAGTTCTAACATTAATCTTAGTTTTTCTTCATATTCTTCATATCCTTCAGGCACTATATTTTCTTCTAATATTTTATTAACATTTTTATAAGTCATTTGTTTTCTAGATCTAATAACAGTTTGTAATATATCATAATCGACAACATTACCATTTTTATCTATTTCCATAATACAAGATAAAGCAAGCCTATCAACACCTGGATTTAAAGAACAAATACCATTAGATAATTTATGTGGTAACATAGGTATTACTCTATCAGCTAAATAAACGCTAGTTCCTCTATCAAATGCTTCACTATCTAGTGATGTATTTGGTCTTACATAATAACTTACATCTGCTATATGAACACCTAATTTGTAGTTATCTTTAACTTTTTCAATTGATATTGCATCATCGATATCTTTAGTATCATCGCCATCGATAGTAAATATTACTTCATCTCTTAAATCTGTTCTATTAACTAAATCTTTTTCTAAAACTTCATCTGGTAAATTATTTACTTCTTCCATTGCTTTATCACTAAAAGTATCAGGAATTCCCATCTCGTTAGTAATAGATAATATATCAACACCTGGATCATTTTTATGACCTAATATCTTTATTACTTCACCTTTATAGTTATTATCTTTTAATTTGTTAGTTATCTTAACTAATACTTTATGACCAGGCATAGCCCCCATAGTTTTATCTAATTTAACAGTAATTTTAACTCTTTCATCATCTAAATCAACATAAGATTCATTTTTTTCTAAATAAACTTCTCCAACCATTTGTTTAAATTTACGATCGACGATTTTGACAATTCTTCCCTCTAAGTCGATACCTTTAGGAGAAATTATTTCTACTACTACTCTATCGCCATGAATCGCGCCATTCATATTAGTAGGTGCGATAAATACATCGTCATCGCCATCGATATCAACAAAACCATAACCTTTTTTATTGGCTATCATCATTCCTAATTTTAAATGACTATTAGTAAATAATAAATAATTATTTTTTTTCGTACGATATATTTTTAAACTATCTTCCATTTCATTTAATGTTTTTAATAATTGTTTCAATTCGTCTACTGAATCAAATCCTAAGGAATCATTTATTTCTTCAACTGATAATGCTTTATCAGTATTTTTTAATAATTCTATAATTCTTTCTTCCATATAAACCTCCTACAGATTATCAATTAAAAATCTAATTAATAATTTTTTATTTTTATATTCAAAAATATAACTTAATATAAATATTATATTTCCAAACAAAGCAACAATAATATCTTTCATCGTATCATAAACACCAGTTGCTCTTCTTTGCATATCAGAATTAAATAAGTTATCAATGGTAAATTCACATACTTCCCATAATCCTGAAGTAGCTAATGAAAAGATGAAAATAAATAAACAAATAAATACTATATTATCAAATTTTTTAATTTTTTTAAGTACCATAATGGCTAATAAACTAGATAAAAATCCCCAAAGAAAATGTGCGAAATTGTCATACCAATAAACAGTTTTATATAAATGTAATTGGAAACCTAAAAATAAAGCAATAAAACCAAATATTAAATATAAAAATGTAATTATAGGTTTTAACTTTAAAATAAATGGTATTACTATATATAAACTAAATAATAATAATGTAATATCTTTATATATAAAAGAAAATAAAAGAGAAATAAAACAAAATACAAAGGAAATTAATATATTTATTTTATTCAACATCGATTTTCTCCATTTCTACTTGATTAATTGAATTAAATCTTTTTGTTATTTTGTCAGTTGTCGTATGTATGTCTTTAACATCTTTGCTTACTGTTTCAATACTACGATATAATTTATCCCATCTTTCTTTATATCTATTAAATTCACTACTTAATAATTTCAATTCATTATGAATAACAGTTGTATATTTATCGCGTTCCATATTTTTAATTATTACTTGAATTGTCGTTAAAGTACTAATTAAAGTAGTTGGACTAGTAATCCACACTCTTTTTTTATAAGCATATTCGATAATATCTGGATGATGAGCATTAACTTCTGCGAAGATAGCTTCAGCAGGTAAAAACAAAATTGCTTGATCTGATGTAATACCATCAATTATATATTTACTTGCTATCGCATCAATATGTTTTTTCATATCAGTTCTAAATAATTTTTCTGCTTGTTCTCTAATACTTATTTCATTTTTTCTATCAGTCATTATTTGATAATGTTCTAAAGGAAATTTTGAATCAATCGCGATAGTACCTAGAGGAAGAGGCGCAAATAAAACGCAATCTGCAATTGTATCATTACTAAATTTATACTGCATTTGATATATTTTATCGTTATCACCAAATATATTGTACATAATATTTTTTAAATTTACTTCACCAAATATTCCTCTTGTTTTTTTATCAGTTAAAATACTTTGTAAAGATATAATATCACTTGATAAATTATCTATTTTCTTTTGTGCTTCATCTATTTTAGATAATCTTTCTAAAACATTAGTAAATGTTTTGTTAGTTTTTTCAAAATTTTCGTCTAATCGTTCATTAACTTTATTATTGATTAAAGTCAATTTATTATCTAATTTATCGTTTAATTTATCAAAATCGTTAGTTAAATCACGGCTAAAAGAAGATTTAAAATCACTAACTTCTTTTACGACATTTGTTTCTAATTTTCCTAATCTTTCCGTTATATTTGATTCATTAATATTTTTTGATAAAGATAAAATACAAATTATCAAAATAATTATTAATAAAGTTATTATTATATATTCCATACAATCACCATTTTAATTATACCATATTTTATAAAAAAAAGTCTTATATTTCTATAAAACTTATTTTTCTAATAACCATCCTTCATAACCTTCTTTAATATTATATACTTTGTAACCTTTTAAGGCCAAAATATTGCAAACTTTTATACTATTTTTGCCATATTGACAATATATATAATATTCTTCATTTTTATTCAAATATTTTTCCGGTTCTTTCAACAATAATATATATGGTATATTGATTGCTCCATCTATATGGTTATCATTATATTTTTCAATACTTCTTATATCAATAATATTTTTTTTATTTAATGCATCTTTTACTGAAACATTTAATACCATATAACCACCCTAATACATTATATGTACTAAGGATTATTTAATAAAGGTATTTTAACTATTCATCATCATTAAAAAAGTCATCAAAGAATTCATCATCAGTAACACCATTGATTACTTTGCTTTCTTCTTCTTTTAATTTAATTTCAGGTAATGGTGTCGTAGCTGGTTTAATATCTTGTTTAAATTCTGGAATAGGATTAGTTGAATCATTAGTTTTTTTAACAGGTGTTGGAGTAACTTTATTTTCAATAGGTGCTGGTTTTGTTTCATTAGAAGAAACTTTATCTTGAGTTAATTTTGCAGCATTCTCTTGTTTTTCTTGTTCTTCTAATTCTGCTATTTTAGCATCAATTCGTTTAACTAAAGAATCAATATCAAAAGAATCATTTTTTTGTTTTACATCTGGACGAGGAATATTTGGCATTCCCCCACCAAATCCACTAGTAGAATTCATCGGATTAAATGAGTTCATCATTTCATTTAATTTTGATTCTCTTTTTTTATCAACATATGCCTTTATATCAAACATTTTAATTTCTTGTTTTTCGCGTTCTGGATAAGTTGCTTTAGGATAAGTTTTACCCCAACCACCTTCTTTTTGAATTTTCCAATCTGGAACAACTTTGGTTTTAAATGGCATTGATCTAATTCTTAAAACAATTATGGTATTTTCTGGTAATCTTTGTAAATCACTAACTGTAACTAATGGTGTACTAGCTGTTTTATCTTTTTCTTTTGATTTAACTTCACCACATAATTTACTAATTTCCTCTAATGAAGCTAACTCACTACTTATCAAATAAACGATGTTACCACAGTTACCTTTAATTGTTTCACCATTTTCTTTGCCATATACTTGATACAATTGAGCAAAGTTTTGAATGATAAAGGTAAATCTTATATTTCTACTTCTAGCCGCTGTAACCATCGTTGTTACATCTTTTAATGGTGGCATATTAGCAAATTCATCTAATATGAAGTTAGTTTTAAATGGTAATTTACCACCTGATTCTTGAGCGACATCGATTAATGTTTCATAACATTGTTTAATAAATATTGTAACTAATGAATGATATGTTTTCTTTTCATCTTGAATAACTAAGAATACTGCTGTTTTTTTACGTCCAATATCTTTTAAATCAAAATCACTATGACTCAACATTTCAGATAAATTTTCTCTTGAAGAAAATAATTTTATCTTTTGTTTAAATACTGACAAGATACTACTTTTTGTATCATTAGGAGCCATGATAGTTGATGAAACATTAATATAAGCTGGGCTTGATTTATCTTTATAACCAAAATACTCTTTTATATAAGTGGTATTACCTATTTTTTCTTCACCAACAGTAGTCATTAAATTAATTGTATTTAAGTTAATTTCTTCTTCTTTAGCATCCTCAAATAAAGCTAAAGCTAAACCTGTAAAATAATCTGCTGAAGTTTTTTCCCAGAATGGATCTTGACTTTGTGCTTTATCATCATAAAGAATATTCATAGCTAAGTCGTCTAACAACTCGTTTGCTTTATCTTTATTGCCACTTTTATACAATTGATAAGGTAAACCTAAAGGATTCCATGCACTACCTCTTTGTGGATCACGGAAATTCAACAATACAATATTATATCCTTTTTCACGTAACATTTCGGCATTATTTTCATAAATTTCGCCTTTAGGATCGGTAATAATCATTGATTCGCCTTTTTTAGCTAGAATTCTAACCATCGGTTGAACCATAGTTTGTGTTTTACCAGCACCAGTAGAACCTAATATAAGATTATGATATTCTCCTGAATCAACCCAAATTTCTTTACCATTATTTATTAAAGGAATTCCTGCATATTCACTTGTTTCTTGATTTGGTAGAACTTTATTAATTCCACTTTGTTTTTTAAATTCTTTTTCTTCAGCCCATCTAGAATATCCCTTTTCTTCTTTAGTCCCTGTACTAAATCCAAAACCTTTATCTCTTTCAAAAAAATAAGAAGAGACACTAGTAAATATAAA
Source organism: uncultured Bacilli bacterium (assembly GCA_944359065.1). GTDB lineage: Bacteria > Bacillota_I > Bacilli_A > RF39 > UBA660 > Faecisoma. Next base: position 9,760 of record CALVSP010000017.1, on the reverse strand, counting down.
CACCAAAGCGAAAAAATATCCGACTAATGTTGGCCATATATACTCGCTACTAAAAGCAGGAAATGGATTTAATCCATGAAAACTAGCATCAGTAGCAAAACTTGAAATATTAAGTACCGCAATAGCTACAAAATATAACAAAACTACTGCAAAAATTGCAAATATTAAATAATCTTTAGCAGTTGCTTTAAATTTTAATTTCATTAAGTTCACCTCATAATCATATATAAGTATACCATATTATCAATTAAATTTCATTATTTTTTTTACTTTTATAAACAATAAAAATCGTCACTATCAATATAATTAATAATAAGCTTCCAACAATTGAAATTTCAAATATGTTATTATATATGTAGTCTTTAATCATAACATCATATCTTACTTTTGGTCCTATTTTGAATTCAATATAATCTTTTGTTGAATTTTTATTAACATTCCAAGTATAAATATTATTCTTTTCATCAATTTCATCAGCATTATTATTTACAACTTCATTATAAAATTTTATACTGATTTTAAAATTATCACATGCAAAATCAGATATTTCTATATTATTGTTCATCTCTTCTAATTTCAAATTTGTAGATGTTTTAAAACTAATATAATTCCCAATTCTTTCGATATATGCATCATTAAACATGTACTTAAACGAAAAAGACTCTATGTAATCATTTAAACTTTTATAATCATTTTTTACAATAAAACTTGATATAAATTTACCTTCTTTTGTTTCTATTTTAAAATTTTCATATCCTTCATTTTGTTGATATAAATGTGAATAATAATCCAAAAATTCATCTATTTCCATTCCACTATCATATATAATTTCGTTATCAACGTTAATTGTAAAATTTTCTTTGATTGTTTCGTCATTGGTTATAACAAGATTGTAATTAACTGAACATCCGGTTAACATAAATAAAATTCCTAATAAAATAATTTTTTTCATTAAAATCACCTTTAATTTCTATTTTCACAACTACTTTGTGAGTCATAATCCGCAACAAGTTTACCAATCAAATTTATATTTTCAAAATATGACAATGGATTTTCATATTGTTTTACACCATTTACAATTCTGTAAATTTCAAAGTGCAAATGGTTACCTGTTGATGTTCCTGTTGAACCTACATTGCCAATTAATTGACCAGCATCAACCTTACTTCCGACACTAATATGAGTTGACAATCTTATTTGATGAGCGTAAGCACTATAATATTCATAATTACCATTTTCATCAACTTCACCATGACCAATTATTGTATAATATCCATATCCGTTGTTATAATTATTATAAATTATTGTACCTGAATCAATTGCATATATATTCGCATCGGCATTAGCCCCAATATCAACACCAGTATGCATTTTGCACGAATTATAAGTAGGATGAACACGCCAACCAAATGGAGATGTTATATTATTAAATACTTCGTCAAGTGGATATCCATGAAATAATACAATCTCAGTTAAATCACCATCATAAAAATAATTTAATACATCTTTATAAGAACTGCCTGCATTAATCATTTTGTATGCCTCATATTGATCCATTATGTTATTTGATGAATCACATGTGCCTGAACATTGTGATCTATACTGCGTAAATACAAATTGTCCGTCTTTAATAATGAAATAAGATAAAGTTTCGTCAACAGCATTCTTAATTTTTTGATATGTTGCTGAATCAGTAGCTAAAGGTTCGTGATAATAATTACCATTTTCATCTGGTCCACTAGCAATTGTATCACATGCTGTTTGATTTGAACTATAAGCAGAACAGTTTTGTGCTGTACTTTCTTGCCAACTGTGACATCCTTCCGTGACACTACAAAATATTTGATTCATTTGACAACTTCTAATTCTTAAAACAGATGGAATATTATCAGGAGTAGCTTTATTTAACGCAAAAAGATAATTTTTGGCAACAACCGCCATTGCTTTTAAAAATTCTTCTGGTCTACCAGTAGCAAATCCTTCAACATACAAAACACCTTGTATATATTCGTATAAAGAAACTTCATCTATTACCATACCATTTAGGCAATCTTCAACAACCACTTTTATATTATTACCAGAAAAATAACTGCTACTAGAAGAAGCAAAATCCATTTCTTCATAAAACGAAACTCTCAAAAATATTTCTTCTACAGCACGATTAATTTTATCTTGTGTATCATCATTTTGTTTATTTTCATAATAAAATTGAAGCATAAAATCGTCTTCTAAGTATTCCCGATACCTTTCAATATCAAGTTTATATCTTTCAGAATAGTCAACTAAAATTTCTCCAGTTTTTGGGTCAATTATATCTTCTGGACAATAATAATTAATATCATCATAATTTTTATGGTCACTACCTTGGCACATATGTTTTCCATTTGAAGCCTTAAATTCTGCCCCATCTTCATAGCAACAAAAACTAACCATTTTAGTTGCTAATAAGTCTACTTTTTTTTGACTTTTCTTAAAATCAACATAATTAGATGGTAATAAATCATATATGCTTGATGCTTCATCATCTGTTCCAGCAGTAGTTGAAAAAGGATCAGCATAAGTAAGTGTTGCCGTTATCAAATTAGTATTAAGTGTTACATAATAAGGATTACCTTTATATTTTTCATATACTTTATCTATTTTTTCATAAAAATCATTTTTTTCTTTTTCTTCACATTCTTCATCAGTACACCAACCTCTAAATGTTAACAAATTCCCCATTTTTTCACCAAAAGTAGTCAATTTACTAGAAACATTTCCTATTATTTCATTAATATAAAAAAGAGGAGTTACAATAAGGCATACGACAGAAGCAATTATAATAATAGTTAAACAACCATTAATACTAATAATCCCCGCAGTAAAAAAAGTAATTATTTTTTTTGCTAAATCTGCACTAAAATTACCTTCTCCACTAATTTCTTCTTCTTCTTTATTTTTTTTTAAAAAACTAAATAATGAAGGTTTTTTGAATGGATTGTTTAATTTCTTTGTTGTCTCATTTAATGCTTTTTGACCTAATTTCGTTTTTGATAATTCTTCAACTGCCATTCCCCCAACTGGTCCAACAGCAGCATCAGCGGCAGCCTTTGCTCCTTCTTTCACTATTTTTTGTTTAGCTTGATTTATTTTGTTATTTCTATTCAAATTTTGATTATTACTTTTTAAATTATTACCCCTGTTTGTTTGACTTCCAGGACGATACTTTTGTTTTTGAAAATCGTTTTTTTGAAGCTCTTCATGATGAAAATCATTTAATATATTACCTCCATCATTTTTACTCCCATCGTTAGAAAAACTGCCAACATTATTTTGTGGTAATTCATTATAATTTTTTACAAATGGTTTTTCTTCTGGTGATGCAGAAAAATTTCCCTTTTGGGAATTTTTTTCTTTATTATTATTATTCATAAAACATCACCACCAGTTATATTATAGTCCGCCACCACTTCCAAATGAATCTAATTCTTGTTCAGTAGCAATTATATTTATTCGCATTCTTCTGCTTCCGCAAACAAACAATGCTTCTCCTTGATTATATTTTTTAATACTTTCTTTTTCATTATCATTTAAATCAATTAATTTTGATAAATCCTCAACTGCTTGTTTTTTCAAACCCATGATTAAATAATATGAAGCATTATCAAATATTGCTTTTCCTTGAGTAATAACAGAAGGATCACTAAAATCAGAAGGTTGTTGGGTTATTATAATTGTTCCAGTATTATATTTTCTAGCACGTCTTTGAATTTGACCTAAAAAATCTGCTCCCAAAACATTATTACCAGAAATTAAAACGTGAGCTTCATCAACTGTTAAAACTGTATTAATACTTGAATCTAAAGTCAAACTCCAAGCATATTTTAAAATATTAAAAAATAAGGCATTTCTAATATTTTTATCACTATTCATTAATTCTTTAATATTGAAAACTATGAAATTACTTTGTGGTTGAATAGTAGTATGACCATCAAAATAATATCTTAATTCTTTAATTAAAGGACGAATCTTTAACTCTAATTTTTCCAATATATCTTTTTCATGTGTTTTTTCAGGAATTGACAATAACTTTCCTCTAATAGTAGCATAAACATCTTTAAAAGTTGGATAATCATTAGAAGTCAATTTAGAAAAATCAGTGGTAAAATCTATTCCAAATCTTCTATATGTATCTTGAACTATTTCACTAAATAAATTAATTACATCTTCTTCTGTACTTGGATCATAATACTTTATAAAAGCTTTAATTGATTGTAAAGTTCTTGTCAAGACAGTGTAACCTAAACCTTGTTTAATTTCATCATCATCAGCATCCATAATTATTTCAAGTGGATTTACCATTCCAAATTCTCCACCTTTACCTAAATCAATGAAATCTCCTCCATATAATCTTGCCATATCCTCAAATTCACCTTCTGGATCGATGATTACTAATTGAATATCATTTCTTATATGGGTTCTAATCAATAACTTAGCAGCCGTTGATTTACCAGAACCAGAAGTACCTAATATAATCACATTAGCATTATTTCTGTTATGTTCTTTCTTTATTTGGTATAAAAATTGATTGAACAATATTACGCCACCAGAAAAGTCTACACCTAGTAAACATGATAATCCCGGATCTTTAATACTATCAAATATAAATGGAAACATAGCAGCTATAGTAGGAGCAGGAATTGGTGTTCCTATTCTATTTTCTATTGGTTGATTTGGATATATAGGTAAAATTGATTTTAATACTTTTTCTTGTTCAAATCTTAAAGGAAATGCTTTCATTTCCATAGCTTCTAGATAACTCTTTACTTGCATTTTTTTAGAAATTAGTGTTTCTTCTGAATCGGCAGTTACCATTACATGCATTTGAAAATCATAAATTTTAGATTGCGTACTTGCCAATTGTGATATAAAGTATTCTAATGATTCATAATCTTGACGTATTCTCTCTTGAATAGTCCTATCATTTTCTTCTTGATATCTAGCTTTTAAATCGGCAATTTCTTTATTTAACATTCTTTGAATAACACTGAATGGCAAAGGTATATGTTTTATGACAACCTTAACCCCTGACATGCTTGTTAAATTAGCTAAATAGCCTGGTGAAATAAATTTTGGATATGAAATTACTGTTAAAATAGTTGCATATTTGTCACTTATTATAAAATCACTAGATCTAAACTCCAATCCTTTAGGAGCAATTTGACTTTTAATATCCATTATCCTAACACCGTCCCAAACGTAGTGGTAGTACCACCATTCAAAAAGTTATCCAAAATCATTCTTAAATCGTCATTAGTTGTTTGATATGCTATTAATCCAGCGCCTGCAAAAGTATTAATTAAATTTCTTATTCTTTTTTGAATTAAATCATCTTTCTTCTCTCTAAATAACAAGAAATATTCAGTATCAACAATATTGTTATTCATAAACATATTTCCTTTATTAATATCTTCCATAATTAATTTTCTTTTTACTGGATTACTAATATTATTATATAAAAGTTCCAGTTGCGATAAATAAACATTAATGTCAACAGGCCTATCAGCTGCTATTATCCAAAATTCATAATCTATTGTATTATAAACTGTTCTCAAATTCGAAATAATACTATCTTGCGTTAATTGATCTAAAATAAAAATATTTCTAGGCATTATTTTAACTCCGGTTACTTTTAAACCATTATCCAAAATTATGTACCCATTTTTTATCTCTTTTACTGGTATATCATCATTTGTATACCTATTTCTTTTTTTCTTCGCCATGTGGTACACACCAACCTTTCCACTTAAACTTTCTTTGATTTGTATAAAATTCAATTGCTGAAGCAATCAATGTTCTCATATTATAATAATTAGGAACTGGTAGTACTAGAAAACCAGTAATTAAAGCTGGAAGAAGTGCAATAATAGATATTGCAAATTCTTCCAATGGCAATGTCATTAACAATAATAAAGTTAATCCTATACCACAACCAAACAAAATTAAATCAAATTTTGTAAACAATCCCAATATTAACATTGATTTTTTTGCATTTGCTGGTATTAAAAAATTATTCATCTAATGTCACCTCTTTTTATTTTTTATTCCAATTATTATCATTACCTATAATAATTCCTGAATCAGTTACTTGTTCTCCTTTATAAACATTAGCATTTTCTCCATTTGATGTTGAAATAGTTTTATTTTCATTTACAGTATTTATTTTAATTGGCTCTGATTCAATTGAAGATGTAGAACTATCATTACCAGTTAAAAATGGCTTGGCAGCTTTCATAGCATCTGCAACATCTTTTTTTGGAGAATCATCAATATGATACAATCTTTTAACGTCTTTAATTTGATCATCAAGAGAACTAATATTTTTAGTATATCCACCATATATTTCTCTATTTTTCTTAATTCTAGCTTCAATACCAGCTTTTTGACTTGCAGGTGCTTTAGTTAATTCGTCATATAAACTTTGAAGTTCTGCATCCAATTTAGCTTGTTCACCTTGTAATGCATATTTGCTATCTTTATATTTTTTTATTTCTTTTTCACCAGTTGATTTTCCGAAATCTTTCCAAAAACCATATTGTGTAAAATCTTTGCCCGTTATTTCCTTATATCCTGCTTGCATACCAGTATGTAACGCTCTTGGACTTTTCCCTTTATCATCTCCCATTAAAGGGACTTTACCTTTTATTTCTCTTCCAGCTCCCATCATACCTTGCCACATACCTCTACCAGGATGCCCAGCTTCTACACCTGCTTTGTATCCAGTATAAGCTCCTCCTGCTAATGCAGCAGCTGTTGTTACGCCTGCACCAACTAAAGGTGTTTGTCTTAATTTATTCATCGGATTAAGAGTAAATTTGCCGTCCATCTTAAATCCAGTCAATTCTTCAATTAATTTAGGTAATTGTTTAGCAAACAACAATGCACCTAAAATTATAAATACTTTTACAAATGCATTAATATCAGCAGTTTGTCCCGTAACAGCATCTACCATCTTTAAATCTGTAATTTGAGTTACAATAAATACCGCGAAATAAATTCCTAATAACCTGATAAATAAATCTAAATAAGTATTAACACATGTTTTAACCCATTTATCAAACATTTCTTTACCTTTTTTAGGATCTATTCTTGAAATAATAGGTACAGGAGCTAACATTCTTAAAAAACCTAGTTTTACACTTCGAACAGCCACATCAAAACAAAAAACTATTAATAATAATGCTATTGCTCCACCTGCTAATGTTGAAATTATCGGAATATAGTCCATAACATATTCCTCATCTTTAGTTTTCATAAATAATAAATCATAATCCATATAAACATCAACACTATTTGATTTATGAGCTTGTGTCAACACAGTTGATAAATTATCCCACTCATCTACATTCAAAGCATTTTTACAAGAATCTGCATTTGTGAAAACTTCTGTGCCAGAACTAGCACACCCTGAATAATTTCCAGTATTCTTTACATGATAAAAAGCTTTTAAAGTTTCATAAGCCATTATATCGCCAGAATTATCTGTTGTATCTATATTAGTACCATTAACCGAAAAAACTTTTCCAATGATATTTTGATCTAATACAATTCTTTGAATATCCATCGCTTGTCTAAAAATCCAAGGTACAAATATTAGCAAAGCCAAGGTAACAATTATATTACTAATTAATTTGCTAAAGCCTTTACTTTTATCTAAAAAAGAATCGGGATCAACTATGTATGTAAGAATTGAAAAAGAAACTTTAAACAACATAAAAACACCCAATAAAGCGTAAACTTTACTAGCAAATATTGAAAAAATATCATCAGTAAAAATAGATGTTTGCGCTATATCAGTTAATAAATTATAAATAGTTGATATAAATGTATATAAAATTTTATCAAGCCAAAATGATAAAAATCTCGCTATCCATTCTACCCATTCCATACAATCTCCCACTCTCTAGTTAAGTAATTATCATAAACAATTATATCATAAAAAAAAAAGATAATAAATAGATTTTAATTATCTTTTTTAAATTGTTGTAATATTATACCCATACCAATCATCATGCACACTACACTTATCAATGTTCCAATATAAGGTATTATCGATAAAACACTAACAATACTAATGCCTATCAACCCAATTAAATAAATATTATATTCTTTTTTTATAAAATTTTTCCAAATTAAATTTCCAACTAAATATGAAGTAAATATGCTAGATAACCAAATTGCTAAAATATATAACACTAATAACAAAATAGCAAGTGGCATACAAAATACTAATGTTAGTAGCATAAGAAATATAACAGGTATCAATATTATAGATAAAGTACCAAATCCAAATAATGAAAATCCATTTAAAACAGTAATTTTTTCATTTTTCTTATCGATTCGTTTAAATAGTTGTGGCACAAATAAAGCGAACGCTAAAAATAATACTAATTTTCCACCATAATCAACGATAAAATTCCATAATTTATCTTGAAATGTAATATCAGCTACTAATTTTTCAGTTTTTACAACTTCATTAACTTCACCATTAATCGCTATAATTGCATCTTCATTATACGATAGTGTCCCGCCTATTTTACCATCGATAATTACTTCCGTTGCTTTTAATTCAACATTACCATTTATTTCACCATCAATTTTAACATTCATACCATAAATTCTAACATCTCTATTAATTTTACCATTAATAGTAATATCGCTACCAAAGATAACTAAGTCACGATTAATAACTACATCTTCATCAAACACTATCACGTTACCAAAAATAAAGCCATCATTATTAATGTTACCTTTAACATTTACATTATTACCAAGAATAAATGAATAATCACTTTCACCATTAAAATTAACGTTATTACCAAATAACATATCTATTCCTTCAACAATGTTGTTAGATGTTACGTTATTACCAAAAATAACTGAACTACCAATAACTTCTTTTTCATCTTCCACATCTTCTTCTGCTACAAAATTTAAGCCATCGGCCCTTATAATCATTGGAATAAACATTAAACACATCATTAAAAATAAAAATTTCTTCATTCTATCACCACTAACATAATACCATTTTATGTTAAAAAAGTCAAAAATAATAGTAAAAAATTTAAAAAATTGGTATAATATAAATGGTGATGATATGGAATTGTTTCTTTTATGTATTAAAATTTTTTTTGTAAGAATATTAGATGTTTCAATGGGAACATTAAGAACTGTTGTAACAGTTAAAGGAAAAGCATTATATGCTAGTATGATAGGTTTTTTTGAAATGTTTATTTGGTTTTCGATTGTTAAAGAAGCATTAAATACTAATGAAACAAGTATTTGGATTGCAGTAGCTTATTCTTTAGGATTTGCAACAGGAACTTTTATTGGAAGTGTTTTATCTAAAAAATTTATATCAGGTAATTTAAGTGTCCAAATAATTACCGATAAAGCATATCCAGACATGGTTAATACTTTAAGAAATGAGGGATATGGTGTTACAGTAATGGATGTAGAAGGGAAAAATAAAGATCAAGAAAAATATATGTTATTTATTGAAATTAATAATAAAAGTCTCAATCATTTACAACATTTAGTAAAGAAAATGGATACTAATGCATTTATTGTAGTAAATGAAACAAAATATGTACAAAATGGATTTATTGATATTGTAAAAAAATAACTTCGATTTTAAATCGAAGTTTCAGACTGTTGACAAAGTAATTTTGTTAATAGTCTTTTTATTTTTTTTGAAATATAGTATAATTATATTGTGAGA
>CALVSP010000016.1 GCA_944359065.1 uncultured Bacilli bacterium | reverse complement strand
AACGCCTTTATTATAGACGTTTCTCTTACATTTTAATTTCACATTATGAAACTGGAATTTACTTTTTCAATTCACGTCTTTTAAGCTAATAATAATTTTTTTATTTCTCTTATAGACAACACCTTTCCTTGACTAACTATTTGGCCATTAATTACAAGGCCCGGAACGTTTTTAATTCCATATTTATTTTTAGATGAATCATCTAATTTATCAACAACAGCATTACAACTAACTTCTTCTACTGCTTTATCAACCATTTTAGATAATTTCATACCATTACTACAATTAGTTCCAATTATTTTTATGTTTATATTATCACCTCACTTCTATAGACATTATAACTAATGAATGTAGAAATTGTGTGTTAGAATAATGGGAAAATATGGTAATTATAGTTATGGACTATTTTTTAAAAATTTGATAAAATTATATTTAGAGGTGTAATGATGTCAACAGAAATTTTTATTAAAATATTATTAGTCACTTTTAGCTGCTTTTTATTTGTTTATTTATTGGTACCTTTTGTAAAAAAGATAGCTGAACATATTGGAGCCATGGATATTCCGAATAAAAGGAAAGTTCATAAAGTTCCTATTCCTCGTTTAGGAGGTTTAGCTATATTTTTAGGATTCTTATTCGGATATATGGCTTTTTGCAAATCTAATGAGTTAATGAATTCTATTTTTATTGGTAGTTTTATAATTGTAATAACAGGAATGATTGATGATATAAAACCATTAGAACCAAAAATAAAATTAATTGGTCAAACACTTGCTGCATTAGTAGTTGCTGTATATGGAAATATATTATTATCTAGTATTAGTGCTTTCGGTTTTTATATTAATTTTGGATTATTATCTTATCCAATTACAATATTGTTTATTTTATCATTTATCAACTGTATGAATCTAATAGATGGTTTAGATGGATTAGCTGCAGGAATAAGTAGTATATTTTTCTTAACAGTAGGAAGCATTGCAATATTTAAAAGTTCACAAGGATTAGATTTTATTTTATGTTTTATTATGTTAGGGTCATGTTTAGGATTTTTAAAATATAATTCTCATCCTGCTTCAATTTTTATGGGTGATACTGGATCTATGTTTTTAGGATATATTATAAGTATAATTGCTTTATTAGGATTTAAAAATGTAACAATGACATCAATAATAATTCCATTTACAATAATTGCTATTCCATTTTTAGATACTATATTTGCTATTATAAGAAGATATTTAAAAAACGAAAGTATTACTAAACCTGATAAATTTCATATCCATCATCAATTATTAAATATGAAATTTTCACATAAAAAAACAGTAATAATTATTTGTTTAATTGATGCTTTATTTGCATTTACTTCAATTGTATATGTTTTAATAGATCGTCAACTTGGATATGTAATGTATGGTATATTAATGTTATTAGTATTAGCATTCATCTTAAAAACAAATGTTGTTATAGAACATAAAACAAGTATTTTAGAAAAATTAAAAAGATCTAAATGATCTTTTTCTTTTGTCTATAAATTATAATAAAATAAAAAATAAAACCAATTATACTTAATGATGCCGCAATTTTTTTAAATGGTGCTTCATATTCAATTTCAATATGATGTTTTCCCTCGCTAATTGGAAAACCTATAAATGATGTATTTACTTTTTCATATTTAATCAAATTGCCATCAACCTTAATTTTAAATCCTCTATCATACGGAATTGAAAGTGCAAAGTAACCATCTTTAGTAACATCTATATCCCCTACTATATAATCTCCTTTTGTTTTATCTTTATCAAAAATAAATTCATCAATTTTATCATTCAAATTATCTATTAAATTATAATTTAATAAGTAAAATTCAATATTCTCAATATTATAATTATTTTTAGCAAAACTTATATTTAATTCATCAGTATCATATATAGCATAATCAAATATATTATTTTCTAAATGATAACGATTAGATTTACAAGTTTGATTATTGTTGATATCATTAATATTTATTGATAAATTACTATTACAATTAGGATAATTGCTAAGTTTAATTCTAATAAATAAAATTTGATTCTCTAGTTTATCTTTTAATTTTAATTTAAGTGATGCATTTTTATCAGCAATTATTCTATTATTATTTTTATCAAATATTAAATTATTAAATTCTATTATTTCATAATCTATTTTTACTTTATCAATGTTAATAGTTTCATTTATATCATCATAATTTTCAACAACAATATTATTTAATAGATTAACCATTGTACTTGGATAATTTAATTTATTAAATTGTTCATTTGTTATAATATTGCTACTTGCATATCCTATTGGTAAAACATTATTATTTCTATATACTTTAACACCATTAGTTTCATTAACAATTTCACTATCAAAAGGTACTAAATCATCACTAATAACATATTTAACACCCATAAAAGAATTAAATAAAGTAAAATTAGATGGAACAACATTTAACATATTTATATTAGGAAAATAATTATTTGATACATCATAAACAAAAGAAGAATAAACACCATTTGATATAGAAGAATATGAAGATGTTTTATATTCATTAATATCAGATATATAGTTAGAATCAGTTGTTAAATCAGTTAATCTAGAAATTCGATAAAATTTAGTATCTTCGTTTAATATAGAATTTATTTCATTATCAATTAAATCATATTTTTTATCTTCATAATAATTTTTATATTGAAATATCTCACTTTTATTAATATCATAACAAAAATAAAATGAAACAACAACACAATAAAAAAATAATATCATTTTTTTGCTAAAATATTTATAAATTAAAAATATTATTAAAATAATAAATAATTCTAAATAAATTATTTTTGAATTTGAAACAAATAAAAAAATTAAAGAAATGGATAAAAGCAATTTTTTATAATCAACTTTTTTAGAATAAATAGTTTCAAAAAAACCAGCAATAAAAATAACAACAATTGGAAGTAATGGAATTAATGCTTTAGAATAAATATATAAAGTACCATTTAAAAAATAATTAAATATTGGAAAAATACTAAAAAGCAAAAGTATACTTCCTAAAAATATATTTTCTTTCTTCTTAGAAAGTGTTTGATAAATCAAAGCTACTAAACTTATAGCCGTTAAACCTAAAGAATAATTATTATATAAAAAATAACTCAAATTTTTATTAGGATATAATAAACTTGCTAAAGTAGTATCATCTATTCCTGAAGTTCTTCCTGATAATAATGTATAAGCTGTTGGAAGTAATATAATCATACTCATTAAAATAGATAAAATGAAAGGTAAAAACAATTTAATAACTTCTTTTTTTGATATCAAAATTTTATTTTTTATAATTTGGTAAATATAATAAATAAATATACCAAATAAGCCACCTATACTATAATAATAGCTACTTGTGATAACTAAAAATAGTGAAATAACTAATAAATCCAACTTGTTATTATTTAAATATCTATCAACTCCATATAGTGATAACACTAAAAAAGGCATATAATTTACAAACATCCAATGACGGTGGGTATGAAAAAAAGCACCTGAAAACATAAACAGAAGACTACATGTCAAAGAAGTAAAAAAAGAATATTGTTTTTTCAAATAAAAATAAAGTAATATCGAACTAATTATAGGAATTATTAAATTTACAATTTGAAAATAATCAATAGTTTTAATAAAGGGAAAGAAAAAAGAAATTATAATTAATGGATTTAATAAGCCATAATATGAAAAATTATATATGTTTTGCCCAGCACCTAGATTAAATGCAAAATCAGGAAATAAATCAAAGGTACTATAAAAAAGTTGACGAAAGTAATCAACAAAAGGTACGTGCTGTTGAAGCCAATCAACATTACTACCATAATAAAAATCATCATTGATCAAAAAATAAACAAGAACAATAAATGAAATTATAATTATAAAACATGCTAATATATCTTTAATATATCTATTCTTTAAAATTTTTTTCATTGAAATCAATCTTTCTTCATAAATTCCTCATAAGCATTAATAACTTCTTCAGGATCACCTATTTGTTTTACTTTTCCATCATGTAACCATAATACTTCATTACATAATTCTTTTAAAGTTCCTAAGCTGTGAGATACAATAACAACAGTTCTATTTTCGTCTGATATTAATTCTTTCATTTTATTATAACTTTTTTGTTTAAATTTAACATCTCCAACACTAAAAACTTCATCAATTAACATTATATCAGTTTCAAGTATTGCTGTTATAGAAAATGCTAATTTAGAATACATACCACTTGAATAACTTGAAACCGGTTTATAAATAAACTTTCCTAATTCAGAAAATTCAATTATTTCATTTACTCTTTCTTTTATTTCTTTTTCAGAAAAGCCTAATAACATACCAGATAAAAATATATTTTCATAACCAGTTAACTTATTTTGAAATCCAACTCCTATTGATAGTAACGATACAGAGTTGCCATGCAAATCAATGGTACCAGAATCTGGTGAAAATATACCAGCTATACTTCTTAGCATTGTAGATTTTCCACTACCATTTTTACCAATTATACCTAATATTTTACCTTTTTCAACGCTAAAAGACACTCCTCTAACTGCTTCAAATACTTCAGCTTTACTCATTTTCATTTTTAACAAAGATTTTTTAATAGAAAAACCTTTTAATGTTTTATAACTTATATGTAAGTCTTTAACTGTAATAGCTTCTTTACTCATTTTGTCACCTTCGCATAACTATTTTCATATTTTTGAATTGTTTTAATTCCTATTATTGATAATATTATTCCTACAATTAGCCAAATTCCCAACATTCTATAATTAACTATATGAGCATTTAAAAAAGTTTTTCTAAATGAATCAATTATAAAAGCAATTGGATTCAAATTTAATAAAATTCTATTGTAAGGACTCGGAACTCTAGTTGATATAGCATAAAAAATCCCTGATAAATAAAATGTTAATTTAAGTACAATATTCATAACATTGCTTAAGTCTTCAACAAACACACCAAAATGCATCAAAATGCAAGCCATACCAAATGATAAGACAAATAGAACTAATAAAACTGGTAAAAATTGAATCATATAAAATGTATAAGGAACCTTAAAAAATAACATCATAATTAAAATTAGGCCCCATGATATAAACATTTTAAATAAATTAGTAAACATTTTTATTAATAATAATATATATTTAGGAATATATACTTTAGTAACTATTGATTTATTGTTAGCAATTAATTTAACACTTGAATTAACTGTTATATTGAAAAAATTCCAAGCAGTTAACCCAATCAAAACAAACACTGGTAAATTTTCCTCATTTGTCTTAAATACAACTTGAACTATAAATGTATAAACTAACATAAAACATAGTGGATCTAATATCCACCAAAGCCAATTCAAAT
Source organism: uncultured Bacilli bacterium (assembly GCA_944359065.1). GTDB lineage: Bacteria > Bacillota_I > Bacilli_A > RF39 > UBA660 > Faecisoma. The sequence goes on along the minus strand of CALVSP010000016.1, from coordinate 21,201 downwards.
ATGAATTAGCAACTTCTGTTTTTAAATTTGACTTAGTAGAATAAATCATATATTTAAAATACTTTTTTATATCCTGAAAAAATTTTCTCATTTTACCACCATCCATTATTATTTTATCATATTTTATAATAAATAAAAAGTACTAATAAGTACTTTTATAATTAATATGTTTTAAATTAGTTATTTCATAACCAACCACTAATCCAATTCCTTTTGAATTATTTTTATTAATGCCACTATAAAAAACATAATATTTCCCATCTTTATATATAAAAGAACTACGATATAAACCACTATTATCCCAATTTTCTTTTTCTTTAGAAGGTTTTAAAATTGTTGTTGCGATAGACCAATTATTGTTATCCGTTGATTTCGAATAATATAAATTCATTATATTTCTATATTTCCACTCTTTATATGCTACCATTATCATTTCATAACCTTTTTCCGTATGGATAACATCTATATGCCATGTTTTCACTTTTTCATCGTATAAAATATTCATTTTTACTGGTGTAGACCAATTTTTTAAATCATTACTTTCTATAAAGTAAACTTGATTATGCAAAACATACCATACTTTATACATACCATTTTCAAATATAATTGCAGGACTAACATAATCAAGTTTTTTTCTATTATTAGAAACAATTACCTCTTCTTTTTTTGTCCAAATTACTCCATCTTTGGTAGTTCTACGATATATTATAACTTTATTGGCAACATCATCAACATATCTCCACCAACATTCTAATTCATTAGTTTGTTCATTGTAAACCAAATGTGAATCAGAATTATATCTTTTCCCGTTAGCTGTATTTTTTACTTCATCCAATGGATTTTTAAAATTTTCAATACTTTTCCAATTTATCATATCATTACTTACTACAATATGCGGATTTTCTTTTTTTGAATCAGAATAAGGATAAGGTGTAAAACTCATCCAATATTTATAACCATTCCACTTATTATCAAATGACAACACTTTAGGATGGTAAGCTTGATTATCATTATATGCACCTTTTATATCCAATTTTTCATAATATTTTTCATCAATTATCTCTTCATAATGTTTATCATCATCTAAGGATGGAACTTCTGGTGTTTCTTCAACTGGTGGTATTACATCATTTTTATTAAAATCAAAAATATTTAAAATAATTAAAACAATTATTAAAACAATTAAAACAATATACTTTTTTTTCATTTTATCACCACTTTATCATTTTAAACAAACAAAAAGAACTATTTTGCACTTTTTGCTTCTGGTATTTGATTTACACCATTAATAGGCTCTTGCAATTTTAATTCTTCTTTTATTTTTGTTGTTGATATTCCCTCTGTTCTATCTAAATATACAACTTCACAATAATCAGTTAAATAATTAAAACGATCACTACCAGCCCAGTCACTTCCCATAACAACAACGTCTGCTTTATATTCTTTTACATCATTTATTTTTTGTTCCCAATTTTCTTCTGGAATAACTAAATCGACGTATCTGATAGCTTCTAGCATCATCTTTCTCGTTTCATAATTGTGATATGCTTTTTTTCCTTTTAATTCATTAAATTCATCAGTACTTAATGCAACGATTAAATAATCACCTAATGCTTTTGCTCTTTTTAATAATCTAATATGACCATAATGTAATAAATCAAATGTTCCGTAAGTTAATATTCTTTTCATAAAACCTCCTAATAATTATATATTTTATTAATTAAATAATACTTTCAAATTCAGAAATTGCTTTCTTATTATATGTCTCATAATCAACATTCATTTTATTTAATTTATTGTTTAAATAACTTTTCATTCCTTCATAAATACCGTTTTCACTATTTTCAACAATGTTTCCATTATTAGATAAAATAAATTCCTTAGGGCCATCTATATCAACAGAAAAAGATTGAATTCCTAAGACATCAGCCTCTACTAAACATAATCCAAATCCTTCATAAAAACTTGATAAAACAAAGCAATCACACTTTTTAACAACAGGGAAAGGATTTAACATCGATTTAATAATTATTATATTATCCTTGCAAGGTAAACATTTAATATAATTAATTGTTTTTTCATATTCAACCCCATGTCCTCCAATAATTATTAAATAAACATTACTATTTTCTAAATAAATATTATTAAATGCATTTATCATACGATAATGTCCTTTCTCTTTAGAAAAACGACCAACATTAACAAATTTCTTTGATTCACTATTTAATATATTATTTAACTTTTGTAAACTGACATTACAAATAGTATCATCATCAAAGCATATTTTTTCTTTAGATTTTTTTATAATATTATTATAATCAATAACATTATTAACAACAACAATATTACTAGAATCATTAAAATATTTCGTATTTTTAATAAGACTAGTATTTACTACTGCAACATTATCATATTTACCATAGGCATATGACAATATATGCTTTTTTTGATTTTTTCTAGTTTCAATTTCTTTTTTCATATCACTATGTACAAAAATCGTTTTTTTACAGTCAAATAATGAAAATAGCATAATTTTGTTTTTATCATAACCACCATATTGAATCACACTATCAAATTTGCAATTACCATATATTCTTTTTATATCTCGATAATAAATTTTTTGAACAGTTTTAAGACCAATTTTTTTTAAAATTCCAGACAAATATAATTTTAATATAATTTTTTCAAATAAAGTAGCATTTGCATTTCCTTCAATTGAAATATAATTTACATAATCAGGAAATTTTCTTATATTTGTTTTATTATTTTTTACTATTTTAGATGAAAAAGTTAAATAATAATTATTATCATTAGGTAAATTATTAAATAAATTAATTAAAGCTGTAGTAATTCCATTTTTAGCCAAACTGCCAGTATAAATTAGAACATTTTTTTTATTATTTTTTTCTATTACTTTTTCTTCTATTTTTTTATTTAAAATAACATGTTCACATAAATCAGTTGTAGCATTAATATTATCATAATTACAATATTTTTTAAGAAAACTATCATAATCAACAATTTTCTTATTATTTATTTCAGCTATTAATTTATCAATAGTAGGAGTCTTAGGAAAAATCAATTCATCCAATTTTAAATAAACTCCCCTATCCCTAAAATATTCATCTTCATCATAATTGAAAAGAATTATTTTATTTCTTGTAATAGCATAATCAAAAAAAACACTTGAATAATCCGTTATTAAACAATCGGTAGCATTTAAAAATTCATAAGTTTCATAATCATTCGGAAATTGTTTAATATGTTTATAATTATAATCTATTTCATTTTTAACAAATGGATGTAAATTAACATACATAATTTGATTATTATTTAATTTTTTATCAATTTGTTCTAAAATTTGTTTTGTAGTTTCTACTTCATTAGAATTACCACGCCATGTAGGCATATAAGCAACAACTTGTTTTCCATTTAAATCATATTTATTTCGTATTTCTTTTTTTATCTGTTCATCAAAAAATGCCGTATTTCTAGGATATCCAGAAAGTAAACATTTTGCATCACAAATATTTTTCAACATATAATCATCTATCATATGTTCCATCATATATTCGTTTGGATATAATAAATAATCTGCAATTAAAAAGTTTTTTTGTACATTCCCAATGTTATGATAATTATCATTTACTTTTCTGCCCATATTTTTAAGTGGTGTTCCGTGCCAAACATTTAAATAAACTTGATCTTCTTTTTTTATAAAAAAAGGTAAAAAGCTTGTATCATTTATTAAATATTTAGCTGAAGCCATTATTTTATAATATTTTTTTGTTTGCATTACTAATGGCTCAAAATTTAATATATTTCTTTTTGCAAGTAAATCTATAATTCCTTTTTTTGATTGCTTATCAACAACTAAATAAATTTTATAGTTATTATATTTAGGATTACTTGTTAATTCTTTTAAAATATAATATATATTACCATTAATATTTTTTCCATGTTGTGAATCTAAAATAATATACTTATCATTAACCTTTAATTTATTATAATATTTTATATAATTACATTTTGCATAAAATGTAGGGTTAATTATCTTCTTAACACTTTTCTTAAATTTCTTAATTATTTTTTCTATTTTTTTCATCAAATATAACCTCCACAGCTCTTTTTACAATATCAATATTATTAATTCATTTTTTGTTTCTTAATTATATATAAATTTTATAACTTTTTATTATTTTGAGTTTAATCAATATATTATTATATTGTTAACTGATAGTTCAGTTTGTTAATTAAAATTGATGTTAAAAATAAACAAACTATATTTATAATAAATTAAATAAACCTTTAAAAGTTAATAAAAATACTATTTTTTACTATTTGTTTCAGGAATTTGATTTACTCCTTTAATAGGCTCTTGCAATTTTAATTCTTCTTTTATTTTTGTTGTTGAAATGCCTTCTGTTCTATCTAAATATACAACTTCACAATAATCAGTTAAATAATTAAAACGATCACTACCAGCCCAGTCACTTCCCATAACAACAACGTCTGCTTTATATTCTTTTACATCATTTATTTTTTGTTCCCAATTTTCTTCTGGAATAACTAAATCGACGTATCTGATAGCTTCTAGCATCATCTTTCTCGTTTCATAATTGTGATATGCTTTTTTTCCTTTTAATTCATTAAATTCATCAGTACTTAATGCAACGATTAAATAATCACCTAATGCTTTTGCTCTTTTTAATAATCTAATATGACCATAATGTAATAAATCAAATGTTCCGTAAGTTAATATTCTTTTCATAAAACCTCCTAATAATTATATCTCTTATCAATAACTTTTAATTCATCTACTGTATCGATTTCAAAAATATCATTTTCATTTACATTTCTAATATACATTTTATAATTATCTTTAAAATAATCAAACATTATATAATCCCATACTTTATTCCTTGAATCTAAATTATCATAAGATTTTTTTATATCTTGTTCCATTTTTTTACCATCTTCATAAGAAAAATAAGCTATACAATAAGTATGATAACAATTAGTACCTCCTATTTTTAATTTAGAAATATAATTTCCGTTCATTTCAAAACACCAATCATTTGTTTTTTCAACATATTTACCAGTATAATTTGAACCATATTGATATTTTTTAATAACCTTAGGATTATTTATATATAAATCTGCTTCCATAATATATGAATTACAAAATTTATCACGTGCTACATAAGCAGATGAAATATTATTGGTAACATTATAATAAGGATTATCTATTAAAGTAATCATTGGATATTTTTTTAATAATAATTCAAATTGTTCTTTCAAATATCCTACAACAATATATATTTCCTTAATATCGACAGCCAATAATGCATCAATTATTGTCTCTATTATTTTTTTATCATTTACCAAAACTAAAGGTTTGGGTGTATTAATAGTAATAGGAAGCATTCTAGAACCAAATCCTGCTGCTAATAAAACTGCTCTTTTAACTCTAAATGGTTCAAGTTGTTCATATCCATAACTAGTTATCTTATTAGTATCATCTACATAATTGTTATCTTTTAAGTAATTAATTATATCTTCAATTAATTTTAAATCTAATTTTAAAATTTTACTTATTTCTTGCACAGATATATTATCATTTTCTTCTATACAAGTTAAAACATCAAAATATTCTTTCTTCAACTGCATAAATTTTTCTCCTATTAACTTTATTTTTTAATATTCCTATTAATCCTTTAAATAATAAATTAATTATTAAAATAAATAATGAAACTATTGCTGCTTCTTCATACATTAATTGGCCTTCATATTGATTAATCAATAAAGAAACAGGCATAATTTTTGTATTAAACAAAAACGAAACAGCTGAAATAGTAATCATCGAATTTACAAAAAAATAACTTATCATTTCAAGCAATGTATCTATAGAATTAGGAATAATAACATCCTTTATTATTCTAAAACGATTAATTCCAAAAGTTAAACCAACTATTTCAAAATTATTATTTAATTTTCCTAATGCATTATAAGCCATCAAATATGGAGAAGCAAAAAAGTGAACAACATTAACCATTATCAAGATTAAAAATGTTTGATATATAAAACTATCCTTAAATGCAAATATGTAACTCAAACCTAAAAATATACCAGGAATAGCTAATGAAAACATAGATAATGCGTGAAACAATATACTAATTTTAAACTTTAATCTTGAAGTAGTATATGCCGTAAAATAAGCAAATATGGTACCAATAATTGCACAAAATGCACTAATAAATATAGAATTTATAATATATTTTAAAATTCCATTTTCAAAAACATATTCAAAATGAATCAAAGAAAATGTATTATCATAAGGAAAGTTATTAACAAAAGATAAATAAATGAACGAACCAAATAAAACTACTAAAAATATTACAATTATCCATGAAAATATACTAAACAAAATATCTCTTATTTTATTGTCTCTAATTGTATATTTTTTATTATAAAATGTATTTACAACAACCTCTTTGCTAAACAAATCAAATATAAACGATACAAAAGCTGGAATCAATAAAAATATACCAATCAAAGCACCTTTTGAAAAATCAAGTAAACCAATAACCTCACGATATAAAAATACTGCTAAAGTAGAATATCTTCCTCCAACTGCTAATGGTACACCATAATCAGTAAATACTAATGTGAAAACTGCAAATACCGCTGATAATAATGGTTTTTTCATATAATAAAATGTTATCTTTCTAAATGTCTGCCATCTATTCAATCCTAAAACTAAAGCATTTTCATACATTGAATTATCGATATATTTAAATGCATCTGTTAATATTAAAAAAGCAATCGGAAATGAATATAATATAGATCCTATTATAATACCATTGATACCCAAAATATTAAAATCTATTCCTAACCATTTTGTAAACAATCCATTATTACCAAATAAATTTATTAAACCTAATCCATGAGAAATTGAAGGAATCAACATTGGTAAAACAAAAATGATTGATAAAACTTTTTTATATTTTATTTTAGTTCTATTAACAGCAAAAGCTAACAAATAAGCTATTAAAACAGAGATAACTGTTGTAATAAAGGAAACTATAGTAGAATTAAATAATGATTGCTTAAATAATTCTTCATTTATCAATTCATTTAATCCTGACCAACCTACATTAATAAAAACCGATAAAATAGGATAAACAATACTTATAAACAAAAATATTCCAACAATTATATATATACTTATACCAAAAAATTTGTTTTCATTTTTCATTATAAATCAATCCCTGTACATTTTTCAATTGAACTTACTTTATCTATTAAATGTTTAGTAACAAAATTTTTTACATATGTATTTTTAGGATGATTAAAAATTTCATTTGGTATATCAATCTGCTCAATTTTTCCTTTATTCATTACCATAACACGATCAGATAAAGAAAAAGCCTCTTCTTGATCGTGAGTAATATATATCATTGTAATTTTAAATTCTTTCTGAATTTTTTTAAATTCTTTTCTAAGAGTTAACCTATTATCAGCATCTAAAGCAGACATTGGTTCATCAAACAAAATAACTTCTGGATTTAATGCTAAAGTTCTTGCAATTGCTACTCTTTGCTGTTGTCCACCTGATAACTCATGCGGCTTTTTATTTAAATGTTCTGTCAATCCAACTTTATCAATAATAGTTTTTGCTTTTTTTTCTGCAGCACTATTTGAATTTTTATTAATTTTTAAAACATATTTAACGTTTTCTAACACTGTCATATTAGGAAAAAGGGCATAATTTTGAAAAACTATCCCCATATTTCTTTTGTTAGGCGGAAAATTGGTTATATCTTTATTATTTATTAAAATATTACCACAATCAGGAATTTCAATACCAATTAAAATTCTTAATAAAGTAGTTTTGCCGCATCCACTAGGACCTAAAATGGATAAAAATTCACCTTTAGTAACAGTAAAATTAATATTATCTAAAGCTTTGATTCCATCAAAAGTCTTTGATATATTCTTTACTTCTAACCAATCTTTCATTCTAATACTTCCATTTCTTTAATAGTTCTTCTTTAACTTTGATATCATTTATTCCTGTCATATCAGCTAATTTTTTAGTTTCAGGGTAATTTTCTATTTTATTTGTTTGTTCTTTAAATATTTTACCTGGAATATAATGTTCCTTATCATATAAACTAAACTCTGTATTTATCCATTGAAAAACTTTTCTTACATTTTCATTTGTTTCTTTTCCTTTTATTATTCCAATTGATGTCGTATTATATAACAATCCTGTATCAAATTCTACGACAGCAAAATCAGCTCCATTATTTATTTCTTCAACGCCTTGATAAGTCATTCCCATTGCTATAACAACTTCTCCTTGTTTTAATAAATTTATTGGTCCAGAACCACTAGTAGTAAATTGTGCTATGTTTTTTGATAATTTATCAAAATACTCTAATCCTTTTTCTTCACCATAAATATTCATAACATTTAAATAATACATATAACCAGTTCCACTTGATTTTGGATCAGACATAGCAATTAATCCTTCATATTTAGGATCTAATAAATCTTCGTATGATGTTGGATATTCCCAATTATGTTCTTCAAAATACTTTTTATCTATAGTGATAGAAGCTGAATATTGATCCCAAATATAATATTTTCCATCTGAAGGATTTATACCATCTAAATAATGATCTTGATTAATACCATCCAAACCATTTAAAGAAGCAAAATTATCCTTTAAATTTTCCATATAAGAAGTTTCTAATCCTAAAATAATGTCAGCTTCAATATTAGAACCTTCTGTTTTTATTTTTGCAGCAGTATTTCCGGTAGACATGTATTGAATTTTAACGTCCAAATCTGGAAATTGCTCCTTTACTCTTTTTTGTAATAATTGACTACGATTTTCTTCTATATTAGTGTAAATTACTATTTGTTCTTTATCACCACTACAACCTACAGTAAAAAATAAAATTAATAATATTATTACTAATGCTTTTCTCATAACAACCACTCCTCTACTATCTAAAACACTAACAATTATAATATATATATTTAAAAAAGTCAATTTAAAATTTGATTAATTTCTAATAAAATTAAACCATTATCATTATCAATTAACGCTTTCTTATATAAATCAGTAGCCTTATTATGTTCACCTAATTTTTCATAAATATCAGCTAAATATTTAAGTAAATCTCTATCATTATATTTTTTGATATATTCTTCTATTTTAATTTTATATTTTAAGCATTCCTCTTTAGATAATTTATTTTTTATAACAATATCCATTTTTATTTTAAATGCACTAATATTTTCAGGATTTTCTTCTAATAGTTCATCAATTATATTTAATGAAATAATATAATTGTTTTCATAATAATATTGCTTTGCTAAACGAATATTATCTAAAATATTTTTTACTTCTTCATGTTTTTCATCTCCAACAATTTTCAATAATGAAGAAGCATTATAATATTTTCCAGTATATATTATTGATTTTAAACAATAATCAATAATTTTTTCATCAATATTAAATTTATATTTATATTTTTTATAAAAACTAGCAGTTTGTTTTACAATATAATCATTTAAAGTATCTATAACTTCTTGATATTTAGCCTTTTTAAACAACTTTTCTATATTGTCAAAATTTATATTTTTCTTTAACAATAGTTCATCTTTAATTAATTGTAATCGATATGTATCTTTTATAATTTTGATATCTTTTTTCGCTATGTTCATATTGAAAAGTTTTATTTTATTAAAAACTTTATATGTTTTATTTTTATCAATATATTTAATATAATCGTCAATATAAGTTCTATATCCAATATCTAAATTTGATACTACATTATGAGTTTCTTGTTGGTCTATTCTTGGAATAATATACCAACCATCACCAAAAAAATTTGTTAAAATTTTTTCAACTTTTGAAGGTACCGGAATCATCATATCTTCAAATGGATAATATCTTGGTTTCCCATAATTTTCAATATTAACAGTTTGATATGTTATTCCATATCTTACTAAATATTCTTCACAATCGCTCTCATCATATCTAAATAGTTTTTTTCGATATTGATTTAATACTTTTTCTTTACCAAATATTTTAATTTTAATTCTATCTAAATTGTATTTAAAACTGCTGCTTTCATTATTTATTCTATAATATGGACATAAAATTTCCGTATAATTTAAAAATCGTTCTTTGAATTTTTTATCTTTAGGAATTGGATCTAATATAAATATATCTACACAAAAACCTTCAGCACATATATCTAAAAATAATGATCTGAATATCCTAGTTGTTGTTGTATCAGTATATTTTACTGTTACAGTAGGATAATTTTTATTTTTTTCAGGATATTCTAATACTCTATTATTAGGTTTTTCTTTATTAAATGCTTCTACAAATTTATTAAAATTCGTTCTTGTCATTACTATATCAATATCATCATCCCATGGTATAAAACCATGATGTCTTATTGCCCCAATTGCTGTACCACCTTCAGCATAATAAATAATATTATATTTTCTACAAATATTATCTATTTCTTTTATTAGTTTTAAAGATTCTTGTTGTACTTCTTTAATGCTCATTTTATCACCATATTATCCAATGAAATTTTATGTTCTTTTGGTACTAAATCAATTAATTTTCTAGCATAATTTAATTTTCCTTGATAAATTAATAAATCTATTGTTATATCAAAAATAACTGAATCAAATATAATGCCTAAATTTTTATTATAATAAAAATTTAATTTTTCTAAGTACTTATCTAAAATTTGCTCTAAATCTTCGTATTTTTTTTCTTGATACAAACTTATTATTTGTGGTTTTAATGGTTTATAATATTCCCATAATTCAAATCTATCTCTAGTTCTATATAAAATATCCCAACATTTTCTTACATAAATTCGATAAGGATTTATTTTTTTATTTGCTTTTATTAACTTTTCTCTTTTTTTAGAGTACTTATCAACGAAATGATTTTTATTAGCTATTTCAAAAAATTCTTTATATGGCAATGTTTGATCAATAATATAAGAAAAATTATATGTTTTATCAGGTATTATTTCACTTCCATTTAAAATATAATTTGAAGGAACTTTAAAACTAATTCCATTTAAATTAACATTTTTGCTCATTTCAAAATAATTTATTGCATATTTATTTATTTTTTTTGTACTGATTCTATAATACAAATTCTTTTTATTAGATTCATTAAATTTAGTATTATTAATTAATTTAAATATATATTTTCCTCTTCTACTGTTTCCAAATAATCCTAAAAAATGAAACCAAATAGCACAAATTTTCTTTTTATAACTTAATTTATTTTTTGCATTAACACCTAACAAACCAATTTGTAAAAAAGAAATATATTTAGATTTTAATTTATTATTTGGCAAATAATTCAAAAGTTCAATTTTAATTGAAAATCCATGATTTTTATATTTTTTATAATCATTCACATAAAAATATAATGTATCAGTTGCTACATATCTAAGAAAATTCCCAGGAAAATTTCCATTATTAAATAATCCTTCCACTACTCTATTATTTTTTTTACTTGCTAGTTTAATAAATTTGTCAGCATCTACTGCTTTAATTCTAATAGAAAATTCATGATAATTTTTCGTTATTTTTTCATTTTTTAAAGCATCAAATAACAAATTATCTGTTAAATAATAATCTATTTTATTTTTTTCACATATATCTTTAACTTCTAAAAGTAATTGAAAAAATTTTTCTTGTATTTCATTATTCATATTTACTCCTTAAACATTCTTTAACTTCTAATAATAATATACCATTATTACATGATTCTAAAATATTTTCATAAATAATTTTAGCTTTTTCTTTATCTTTTTCATATAATATATCAGCTTTATATTTTAATAAAAAGCAATCATATTTATATATAGAATTTTCAATTAATTTCAATGCTTTTTCTTTTTTATTGTTTTTAATTAACATTTTTACTTGTCCTTGAATAAAATCTAAAACATCAGGAAATTTATTATAATATTTAGTTACAAGTTCATAATAATTATCTAATTCACATTTATAATAATAATCATTTAATTTTTCAACTAATTTAATTAACTCTTCTAAATCACTATATTTATCATTACAAACAGAAATAATTTTTTTTGCTTTATAATAAAATCCAAAATTAATTAATATTAAAATTGCATAGTATATATTAGGACCTATATCTATATAAATATTATTTTTAATATATTTTTTATCTAATTGCAAATTATAATAATCTTCAAAAATTTCTTTCAATTTAAGATACTCTTTATTATTATATAATTTTTTTATATTATATTTTTTTAATTTTTCATTAATGTTCTTTTGCACAATAATAGAATTTAATTTGTATGTCTCTTCAATAACCTTTTTGTCTAATTTGTTATTTTTAACTCTTAAAAAATGAAATTTTTTATATTTATCAATTGCATCTTTAGGTATAAAATGATAATAATCATTTTTAAACACATTATAAGGAACATTTAAATTAGTCACTACATTATGAACATCTTGGTTTTCTGCATTAGGTATATACATCCAAGTATTACCATAATGAATTTTTAAATAATCTTCTATTTTAGTAGGAACAGGAGATATAAGACTTTCAAATTTCATATATCTTGGTTCTTGAAAAATACTTTTGGGATAAATAAACGGATTTAAATCAAATCTAAAACAATAATCTTGACAATCTTCTTCTTTATAAGAAAATATTTTTTTATTAATATACTTATGTAATCTTTTTCGACCTAAAATTTTTCCTAAAATACGCATTTTAAATATTTCTTTGTAATCATTATAAGTGACATTTTCATAATAATATGGATTAACATATTCAGCATATGCTTTAAATATTTTCAAATATTTTTTACGTTTTTTTATATCATTAGGAAATGGATCTAATATAAAGATATCTATAAATACACCACTTTCAAAAACATCTAACATAGATGTCCTTAAAATAGAAGTTGTTGTCTTATCGCAATATCTTGCATATAACATTGTATATTTTTGATTGTTTTCAAATGATTCAAATTTTCTATCAGGTTTTATTTCTTTATCTATAATTTGAACAAATTTATTATAATTATTTCTTGTCATTACTATATCAATATCATCATCCCAAGGTATAAAACCATGATGTCTTATAGCTCCTATTGCACTTCCACCATCAATATAATAAGTAATGTTATGTTTTTTACATATTTCATCAATTTCTTTTAATAATAATAATAATCTTTTTTGTAACTCATTCATATATTAAACTCCACATAATTTATACATAATAATATTAATCTTCTTAAATTTTTGATTTTTGATCAAATATAACATCAACCACTCTTTTTGCGGCATTTCCATCATCTAAATAATTAAATTTTTGATTAAATTTTTTATATTTATCACTATATACTTTATCATAATCATCAATATTTTTAATCTCTTTAATTAAATCATTTTCATTTTTTACAATTGGTCCAGGTAAAATATCTAAATCAAAATAGAAATCTCTTAGATTATTTTTATAATCGTCTAAATCATACATATAAAATAATATTGGTCTTTTTAAATTAGCAAAATCAAAGAAAACACTTGAATAATCAGTCAATAATATATCTGAAATTATATATAATTCATTAATATCATCATAATCTGATACATCATAAATAAAATCTTTATATTTGCTAAAATCAAAAGAATTTGAAATAAAATAATGTGTTCTAAATAATATAATATAATCTTTTTTTAATTCTTTTTTTAATTTATCAAAATCAATTCCTAAATTATAAGTATATCCTAAACCAGAAGTATGTTGATTATCTCTAAATGTAGGTGCATACAGAATAATTTTTTTATTTTTAGGTAACTTTAATGTTTTTTTTATTTTTTCAACATCTTCTTTTTTATAATTAAATAAATAATCATTTCTAGGATAACCTTTTTCAATAATAATATTTTCTTTACCTAATTTTTTTAAATTAAACGCTGATGTAAACTTTTCTGTACAAAATTTAGAAGGAGAAATGAAATAATCAAATTTAACTGCATCTAAATCATTTCTTTTTCTAATTTCATTAATAGAATTTAATACTGCACCTTTAGCTTCAATATCATATCTCAATTTTTTTAAAGGGGTTCCGTGCCAACATTGTAAATAAACTTGATTTTTCTTTTTTTTAATTGCAACATCAACTAAAGAATTTACTATCCAATATTTAGATGAAGACAAATATTTGAAATATTCCTTACTATTTGTTTTAACTATTTTAGTTTGTTTTCCTAAATCATATTTTTCTGGATTTTTAAATGCCCATACAAATTTATAATCTTTATATTTTTTATTATTTACCATATATTCATATATAGATTTTGGACTACAAGCATAGCTTCTACCATTATAAACCTCAAACAAAATTAATTTGTCATCAACTTTATATTTATAATAATATCTTAAATATTTTATTTTATTTTTAATGTATAACATTTTTCTAATAATATTTCTAAAAATAATATTTTTTTTAGAAATATCAACTATCATTTTTTTTATTTTATTCATTAGAATCACCTATTTTATCATTAATAAATTTAACTAATTTATCAGTGTAATTTCCATAATCAGGATCTAAATACTTTTCTTTAAATTTATAAATAACATTCATATCATATTTTTCTTTTTTTAAATTTTTTAATATTGATTTAATATCTTTAACTGCATATTTACCAAATTCTTCAAATAAATCAATATTAAGCCCATTTTTATCTACATATTCATCAAAATCATACAAATATAAGTATATAGGTATGTCTAAACTAACTGCTTCAATACTAATAGCCGAATAATCAGTTATAACATAATCAGCAATTGTCAATAATTGAAGAGAATTATATTTTGGACACGTTAAAACTTTGCTATTATTTATTTTAGTATTGCTTAAAGGATGAAGTTTAATTATTAAATTAAATTTTTCAAAATCAAAATTATTAATTAATTCATCTATTTTTATTTGTTCATTTCTTCTAAAAGTTGGAACATATAAAACATTTTTTTTACTTTTTAACTCACTATAATCATTTTTAATTTTATTTTTTAATATTTTTCTATTATTTACTATATAATCTACTCTCGGTAAGCCATTTACTATTATTTTATTTTTATCAACATTAAATGCTTCACTAAATGGTTCAATCATATTTAAAGAACCAGATAATACATAATCATAATTTTTATGCATACACATAAGTTTAGCTATTTTTTCATTTCTTCCAGCATCTTTAAGTAATGTTTGATATCCAAATTTTTTTATTGCTCCCATAGCGTGCCAAATTTGGATAATAACTAATTTATTTTTATGGTTAAGTACACATACTGGTATACAATAAGAATCTACTATACAAACTTTAGAAGTAGCTAAATGATACATTTGTTTATATAAATTAAAATAATATTTTATATAATTTAAAATTCCTGATTCTATTTTTTTTGTTATCATTACTACTTTATATTTTTTTAATCTACTTGCAATAATTTTAAAATCTATCGAAGGATTATTTGATTGACGACTAATAAATACAATTTTATTTTTTGTAGGTAATAATTTCAAAAAGAAATACACTACTTTTAAATTTAATTTTAACAAACAAATAAATAAAGTCAAAATAATCACCTCAAGTAACTATATAAATTATAACACATATCTTTATTAAAATGTAGATTTTTGTAAAATTAATGACAAAATGTGTTAAAATGATACTGAGGTGTATATATGAAAGTAACAATTTTAGGTGCTGGTGCATATGGCTTAGCTCTAGCAACAATGATTAATGAAAATAACCATGACATTACAATATGGACAAAAATTGAAAACGAATTAAAAGAGTTAAAAGAAAAACATACAAACAGCAGAGTTTTACCAGATTTTATTTTACCAAATAATTTTAAATATACTAATGATTTAGAAAAAGCAATTAAAGATACAGATTTAATAATAATAGCAGTACCAGCAGGATTTGTTGATAATGTATCTAAAGAACTAAATAAATATTATGAGAATCAACCTATTTGTATAGCAAGTAAAGGTATTGAACAAGATACTTGTTTGTTTGTTGATGATGTTGTAAAAAAATACATTAAAACTGATAATATTGCTGTTATATCTGGTCCTAGTTTTGCAGTTGATATAATAAAAAAAGTACCAATTGGTCTTTCTTTAGCAACTAAAAATGAAGATGCAAAAAAAGCAGTAATAAAAGCTTTACAAAATCAATATTTAAAATTACGTGTAACTGATGATGTTGTTGGTATTGAAATTTGTGGTTCTGTTAAAAATATTATTGCAATTGCTGCAGGTATGATAGATGGTATGGATTTACCAGAATCAACACAAGCAATGTTTATAACAGAAGCTTTACACGATATGAAAGAAATTATTAAATCTTTAGATGGCGATAAAAATACTATTTTATCTTTTGCCGGATTTGGTGATTTATTATTGACAGCAACAAGTATTAAAAGTAGAAACTTTAGATTTGGTAAAATGATTGGCGAAAAAACACCAAGTGAAATAATTGAACAATATAAAGCAAATACTACTATTGAAGGATTATACACATTAAAATCAATTTACAAATTACTAGATAATAAAAAAGTAAATATTCCAATTATTAATTTAATTTATGATATTATATTTAATGATAAAGATCCTGAAGAAATAAAAGATTTTTTAATAAAAAAATGACTATAAACTAGCCATTTTTTCTTTATTGTCAGTTTCTTCTACAACTTGATTCTTATTTTTTTTAGCCTCTTTTTTAGCTAATTTTTTTTCTTTTTTTAACTCTTTTTTAGTCTTAACATCTAAAACATTACTTAATGTATTATTGTTTACATCAATTATATTCATTCGCATTGTTTTATCTAAGAAATTCTTTTGTTGTTTATTTTTATTAATTAATAACACTATAAATATAATATAAGAAACAATTATAAATCCAAACATTCCAACTAAAGAATTAAAATATAGATTATCATCAATAGTTACATCTTCATATCTTTGTAAAGTATTTTCCTTAGAATCATATTTATATAAATTTTTAATACCATTTTCTAAATTTAAACCATATATTAATGGATATTCATAACCATCTTTTTTATATGCTGTTACAGTTTTATCGCCAATAGTAATTGTTGTTTCGTTATATCCTTTTGGTATTAATGAATTATCCATATCTAATAATTGAATTGTTAAAGAATTAAATTTAATTTCATTATATAACGTATATTCATTTTCATTTACTATATAAAAATTAGTATTTCCTTCAGAATCTTTTAAACATATTAAAGTTATATTAGCTAATTCATTATAGAAAGCAGGAACTTCTTTACCATTAATTAAAGTTGTCGTTTGTTCGAAATAATCATTTGGTTTTAGTAAAAACTCCTCTTCCTGTATAACACTAAAAGTATTATTATCTATTGTTACTTCAATTGGATCTAATTCTTTTACGATTGCATTTATAACATATGTTCTTGTATTACCTTTTTGAGCAGTTACAACAACTTCTATTTTATTAGCACCTTTACTTACTTCTATTTCACCAGTTCCTGATATACTGGATTTACTATCTTCTTTAGTAGCATTAACAACAATTTTTTTAGTATTTGGTTCTAATTCAACTGTATATTCCATTGTATTTTTATCAAATTTTGGACTTAATGTTGCACCTTCTACTTCCAAATTAGATAAATAATCATTTTTACTATAATTTGCTTCGGCTTGTTCTTGACTCATTATTTTAACACTGGCACCACTTTTATTTAAATTCATTTCACCATTCCAACCCATTACAGAAGCTGAACTAATTGATATACTAGCAGTTCCAGAAGCTTTTGCTTTAAAAGTATAAGTATATGAAGCAGTCTTTTGTTTTTCTGTCATATCTAATCCTACAACATGAAAATCATGATCTGATTTAACAAAAGATAATTTTGAAGTATCATATTTCAAATTGAATTCCCAATTAGCCATCGGAGTAGACGAAGATACAGTAACAGTTACCGTAAAAGTATTACCAATAATTAAACTAGAACGATTAGTTGTAACTTTTATATTTGCAGTTGCTGCATCAGCCACTACAGGAATACAAAACGAAATAAATATTGTAAATAATAAAATTAAAATTTTTTTCATTTATACCTCCTATTGTTTAATTTTATCGCCTAAAATATGTTTTTGGACATATAATAAATCATGTAAATCTATTTTGTTATCTTTATTTATATCCCCGGCTTTCAAATAAATACCTGATATATTAGATTTTTCTAATATCAATTTTTGAACTTCCAATAAATCTGATAATGTAACGTCTCCAGAGCCATCTAAATCACCAAGAATTAATATTTCATAAGTTTTAGTTTCTTCTCCAATAGTAATAGTTAACTTATCACCTGTTGCAAAAGTAGTTGTTTTAACTTTACCATCTTTATCACTTAATGTTACAGTAGCTTGGTTATTATATTTGTAGACTTTATCTTTAAATGAACTATAAGTTGTTCCTATTTCAATACCACTCATTATGTCTTCATTTACCTTAACACTTAATTGATCAATTACTTCATCTATTGTTGTAGGATTTTCTATTTCTTCAGTAATTTTATTAACATTTAATATATAAGTTCTTTTATCACCATTTTCAGCAGTAACAACAACATTCAATTTATTCATTCCATCATTTAAATTAATTGTTCCATTACCACTAACCTTAGCCTTACTATTTACAGTAGTTGTTGTAATTTTAATACTACTATTTTTAGTATTGTAATCGTATGAAGTTATTTCACCATCAAAACCTGTAACAGATTTGCCATCTATTTTTAAACTAGATAACCAATTATTAGGATTTCCTTTATTTGGTTGAGCATAATTAGTTTCTTTCATATTATCATAAATTGGAATATAAAATACTATCGCTTCATCAATGTCACCATTTTTGACATATGCCGAATAAGTTGTAGAAGATTCGGAATATGGTGCTTGAATATTAGTCATATATTGATGAGTATTAATCGTACTATCTGATGCTGGATTAACATTAAATCTTTGAAAATATAAAGTTTGTTGACCACTTAATATATAATTATCTCCTAAATGAACTGATCCTTCCAAAATTGAAATATATGGATTATTCCATCCTCTTTTTTTAGCATAAATTAAACCATTAATAACTGCATCATTACCATTAGCCGCATACGCATTAACATTAAAGAAATTATAATATCCTTTATATCCAGAAACTGTACCAGACGCACTACCACTTGCTTTACCACCACTAATAACAACTTCTTGTTTTACTCTGGCTGCCAAAACATAAGGACTAACGCCTGAATATTGGCCTGCTTCAACAAATGTAGTTGAATATCTTTTATTTCCTCCATTATAACTAAATGTTCCAGACATGAATGTTCCATTCAAAACTGATTGAACACCTGATTCATTTTGATAGTCATGATAAGTTAAATCCTCAAACATAAATATTCTAGTTTCATTTAAAAAATTTCTAGGATCTAAATAATGAGCAACTATGCCTTCACTTGCTGCTTTCCATGATGCACCATCATATCCTTTCCAAGTATCAGTTCGCCAATTATAAGCACCTTCTTTAGTTGAACGCCAACCCTCATTACTTGTCCAAATTAAACTTTTAGAACCAGTTGCCTGTGCTTTTACTACACTATCAAATTTTAAATTAGTATCTATTGCATAAAATTTCCAAGATGGATGATCTTCATGTAATTTTTTTAAATATTTTTGATAACTTTCTGGAAATTTTGCTAATTCTTTTTCATAATCATAATTAGGATCAACAGTACTTTCAACTAATTCAACATATGTTGTACAAACATAACCATATCCAGTATCACTATCAGCATAAGATATTTTATACCATTTTTTACTTCCACAAGTATCTTTACTATTAGCCGAATCGACAGTATCTAATATTGTTACTACCCTACCATTCGCTAGTCCATCACTAATAGAACTATAACTTGTACTAGCGCCCTTTCTTACAATAACACCAATTGAAGATTTAATTTTACCTTTTAAATACTCTGTAACAGGTGTACTTTCACGTTTTTCAATATAACCAGTACAAACATAGCCTTCAGTATAACTTTCTTGATTATATTCTATTTTATACCACTTTCCAGTTGCACAACCTGTAGAACTATCTTGAGTTGCTACTTCATCTAATATTTTAACTACTTCACCTTCACCAAAGCCAGTTCCAATAACACTAAAATTAGTTCCCGCTCCACTTCTTACACGTACTCCCAAATTATTTTCAGTTTCAACAATACCATAAACATTCGTAGCAGCAATCATAAATGGGAAAATTGACAATACAACACCTATTAGAATTAATAAGCAAATTAGTCGTTTCATATCATCACCTTACATAATTATAACATTTTTCGACATATTTTGTATACTAAAAAATATCATTTACCACATTTTTACACAAAAAAAGAAAGCCGTAATCCTACGAGCTTTCTAAATGTATCATATAGATACACTAAATTATATACTAAATAATAATAAAATATGATAAAATATAGAAAAAGGAGATAACTATGATTAAAAATGCAATAAGTGAATTTAAAAAAGATAAAAAAGAATTTCAAAAAAAAATTAATCAAGCAAAAAATAAAAAACAAAAATTAAAACTTGTGATTCCTAATATATTAACTAAATCAAGAATATTAGCACCAATCATCATTTTACCTGCTTTTATGTTTGGTAATTTTATAGGTGCAACAATTATAGCAACTATATTAGGCTTAACCGATTGCTTTGATGGCTTTTTAGCGAGAAAATGGCACACCACTAGTAAATATGGTCAAAAATTGGATGCAATAAGTGATAAACTATTTGCAGTAGGCATTTCGATTCCTATATTATTAACTAATCCTTTAATGATAATTTCAACTATAATTTTAGAATTTATAATTGGCTATATAAATACAAAATCATATTTAAAAAATAATAATCCTAAGTCAACTTTATTAGGAAAATTCAAAACAACTGTTTTATACATTTTATTATGTTATACATATTTAAAAAGTGCAGTTAATATACCAATAATTTTAATAGGTTTAACAAATAT
>CALVSP010000015.1 GCA_944359065.1 uncultured Bacilli bacterium | reverse complement strand
ATACAATGTCGAATGAACTATCTTTTGCCATTTATATCACTCCATTTTTAAAATTCGTGCTTATATTTTATCATATCGCCAAATATAAAAAAAGGCTTTAAAGACTAACTTTAAAACCTTCTTTTTTCACTATTACTTTTAATAAATTCATTATTATTATTTACAATTATAGATTAGCAAATATCATGATTAAATATGTTTATATATTTTCTCTACCAATGAAAAAATCAACCTATTTAGTTCATGGGAATTTACTCTCTTTAGTAGCATAATAATTCTATAATAAGTATTTTTATAAAAAAATTATCCATTATTTAAATTTATTTCATAAAAAGGAGTTTTTTATATGTATAAATTCTGTACTCATTGTGGAGCTAAAATGCCTAATGAAAATGCTTTTTGCACTAATTGCGGAGCTAAATTTTCACAAATTCCTACCCCACAACAAAATATGGCTCCAACAAATATCAATTATAATACTTCAAATTCTAATACTATGCAACCTTATATGCATAATCAACAAACTCAACAAATTAATAATATGCCAAATCCTAATAATATGCAAATGGCTTCACAAGAATTTGCCATTGGTCAACAATACATGGATATAAACAATCCTCAACATAATTATATTAAAGCAATCAATCACTTTCAAAAATCTTCTTTACTCGGCAATCAAAATGCTAAATTTTATATGGCTATGGCTTATTTGTATCAGGCTATGGATATATTAAAACAAAGTGCGCCTCTACAAAATAATCCTTCGCCATCTGTTAATAATTTTTCTCCTCAAGCACCATTTTTCCCTCAAAATCCTAATAATCATGGCAATCAACAATTTGCTTCTAACCCAAATAATCAAACCAATCAAAATAATGACAATAGCACTTTAAAAAATGTAGGTAAATATGCAGCAGCTGCCGCTGTTGGTGCTGTAGCTAGTTCTATGCTCCATTCTGCTTCTACAGCTAGTGCTGCCTCACATAATGCTGATACAAGTCCTCTTCCTGACCTCAATGCACCAATTGATCCTACGGATACAATCAATCAAACAGTGGATTCTGCCAATGACTATATCCAAACACCAGAAGAATTTGTTACTAATGTAGTTGACCCACTAAGCACAGCTAGTGAACAAATAACGCCTGCTAATACAAGTGATGATGGTACAAACCATATTTCTAATCTGGATAATAACTCAGAACTTACTGCAACAGAACAAATTGAACCTTCAGCAGATGCTGATATTTCTTCAGATAGTGGTGAAGAAGGTTCCAGTATTTCCGATAGTGTAGGCAGTCTTTTTGATGATTTATTCGGCGAATAATTATAAATTTTAAAGGAGTTTTAATATGAATAAACAGTTAAAATCCCCAAGATTAATAATATTAGTAATGATATTATCTTTAATGAGTGTATTAGTTGCAGGTTGTGGTGATGATAAATATGTACAATCCGTAAAAAATGGAACAATGTATATGGCTCCTAATGCACCTGTAGGCAAAGCTTTTGACCAATTCTTTAAAAATGGCAAATGGAAATCTTTCGTTTCCGATAAAAATGATCGTATTGTAGAATTTACAGGCGAATGTAATTGGAATAATAGACCTGCAAAATTAACTGCTCAATTTAAATTATATAAAGATAATAGTTTTGAACTAGCATATTTAGATATAAATGGCAATCCTACAACTGTTTTAGACGGACTAGATATCATGCAAAAAATTCTACACCAATATAGAGCAAAATAAAATATAAATACTGTAGGTGTAAACAATGGAAAGTGTATTAAAATCATTATTTAAACGTGAATTAAAAGCTATTTTAGCACCTTATTCTGATATTATCTGTGCATTATTTATCATAGCGATTATTGGTTATATCATCTATTATCTTTATAATAAATTTAATGAAAACAAAACTAAAAACAATGTTAACTCTATTGTAAATAATTCCTTAAAATGCCCTAATTGTGGCTTAGAAATATCACCAGAAGATAGATTTTGTCTAAAATGTGGAACAGCTTTAACGCCCCAAACCATAAATCCATCAACATCAGAAAAAACCTTTTTAGATACATTACTTCAAATTCTAAAATATACTATTATATATGCTCTCATTGGTTTTGCGATTTTATTTATTTTACTTATTCTCATTGGTGTTATGGCAGAATAAATATATACTTAACATAAAAAATAACCCCAAATAGCAAAAAATAGTATCTGCATCGCCTCGTTACTAAATTAATGATACTTTTTGAAGCGTCCATATTCAAGCCCTTAAATTTATTTTCAGTCTAATAACGATACGATTCTCAAAACACTACTTTTAAAACCTCATATATTGAAAACAATAATATTTGAAAGTAAAATTATTTTAATTAGCCTTATATTATAAATAATGATTATTATAAGAGGTGATTTATAATGTTTATAGTTGGATTTATACTATTTATTATAGCTATTGAAATACTTTTTCCTGATTCCAACTAGGAATATTAATAAAAAATCAAAAGTAGTATATTACCATAATATCAAAGAATAAATCTTCGTAAAGCTATAACAATTTGAGTTCTAAATCTTTTTGTTATAGTTTCTTTATTTCTACTTAGAAAGAAAAATCAAACCAATTTTTACTTCTAAATCTTTAAAAATTTTATTATAACCTATATATAAATTTTTTTATAATTGACTTTATCTTTCCTGTCATGACCTCTTATTATTCAATAGAATTATTTAAAAGTTTATATACTCAAATTTAGACAACAAAA
The DNA here is from genome assembly GCA_944359065.1 of uncultured Bacilli bacterium. Taxonomy (GTDB): domain Bacteria; phylum Bacillota_I; class Bacilli_A; order RF39; family UBA660; genus Faecisoma. The sequence goes on along the minus strand of CALVSP010000015.1, from coordinate 24,498 downwards.
AAGGCTTTACGGAAAACCCATAAAGCCTTGAATTTACTAGTGGTGCCGAAGGCCGGACTCGAACCGGCACGTAGGGGACTACGCTTGATTTTGAGTTCTCTATTGAAAATTTTATTACCTATTAATAATTTACATAATACATTATAAAGGCTTATCATTATTGAATTTATCACATTTTATTTTTTAATTCATCCCTAGTCATTTTTTATAGTTTTAGGGAGTCTGTTATCAAAATGTTATCAAAATACTTAATCAATAAAAAGAATTATCCATACTAAACTCTTTAATAACCACAATAAAAAACTATGCGATATATTTTTTATTATCAACATTCAAAACAATTCTATTATTAGACTTAGACTATTATTATGATACATCTCTTATAATTTTTCTTATATCTTTTAAATAATTATCCAATTCTCTATAAACTATCTTAGAAACTAATGCAAAATATTTATCATAAATCTCTAGTTTAGTTTTAGAACAATTCTCTTGCAATAAACCTTCATATCTAATAAATACTTCAATTAAAACTTCAACAACAGCATTATCTATTTCTTCTATATCTTTATTAAACTCATTATATATAGTTTTCAAAGTCAATTTATTAATATTTTTTTTAGAAGATATTCCACTATGTGTATATTTCAGACCTTCTACAAAAAAAGAATCACTTTTCTTAAGCTTAAGATTATAAACTAACCATATTAGAATAAAAATATCATATAAATACTTTCTCCATATATTATATATATCATCATCCTTATATAAATCTTTATTCTCATATAAATAGTTGCTTATATTTGAAAAATCTTCATAATCTATATTATAAATATTACGATTACTATATATCTTTTTCATGAAATAATAACCGTATGCTTTTTCAATTATACAAAATATCCTTTTCAGCTTCTTTTTTTTATTTTTCTCACTTGTATCTTCAGGATATAAAAATGATAAAATCCAATCCCTATCTTCTTTTTTCATATTAGACAAAAAATCTTGTAATATATCATTTTCGTTTATTTTAAATTTTCCTATATAATTATTAATGATATATCTTAATTTTTCAAAATTATTAAAATCACATTCTATAATCATTTTATTTGAAATATCATTAATAACTTTTCTCCAATACAATTTTTTTCTATAATTCATTAAATAAATTTCTACCAAGCAAATTGCACTAATAGGTAGATTCTTTAATTTTATACAGAGTGCCTTATAATACTTATTTTGTTCCCTATAATCTCTATATCCTTTTATGAAAGTATTCATACATGATTTTGCACTCATAACATAAATATTATTATTATCTTTAATAATTCTATTATTATTTATCTCATACAATGTTCGTTCTACTAAATTTATTAATTCTTTCTCCATATATTTTACTAAAACAATTGTATTTATTACATTATACATATCTTTTTCTGATATGGTATTCCATATTAATGCATAAAATTTTTTAATATATATAGAACGTTCATTATCCAACTCACCATCTAAAGGAGCAATTGTAGCATTATCCGTTTCTAAAGAAAAAAATTTCGTAATACGTATCTTCTTTAATTCAGATTCATTTTCTGATAATTCTTTATCATAATGCTCAGGAATTCCACCTATTTTTATACACCTAAATAGAATAAAAAGTTTGAACCAATGATATATTTTAGATAAGTTATTCTTGATGTCTAATTCTTTCTGAGCAAATAAACAATAAAAATCTTTAAACTCTTGCTTTAAAACATTATTAGATTGCTTTCTATCTCTCATATAAGCATCTTTAGTTTCTTGTAAATAATATAAAGGTTTACAATATTTAATTAATATATCAAAATTTATATCATTCTTATTTTCTTCACAAGTATCAAAGTATTCTTTAAGAGTTTTATCATTAACTTTTAGACAATCAAAGTTGAATAAATATTCCTTTCCATCCTTTTTATCATTCTCTTTATTTTTTATATCTATATCTTTTGGTAAAAATTCATGTATTTTTAAAAAAGATGCTGGCAAATATATTTCGTAATAGATTTCATTAATTTTATATTTACACTTTATTAAATCAAACCAGTAAAACTCTTTATCCGTATCTAATATTTTAGGAATTAGTTTAATTTTAGTTTTTTTTACTTTTTCATTTTCAAGCTTAACATCATCTGTCATTTTACTCACCTTGACTTTCATCCATATATTAATAATAGCATCAAAAAGAAATATGTCCAGTCAAATCTAAAACAGTGATTTACTTTATTACTTTAGAAATGAAAACTACCTTATTTAGTAAAGTCAAATTTTATCAATAATACATAAATGTCCAGATGTCCAAATGTCCAGCAATAAAATGGTGTGTAAAAGGGTGTGTTATTAAACACAAAACACACCCTTCTATAATTGGACATATGGACATTAAGACATATACTTATTTTAATAATTAAAAATTACATTAAATGTAATAATTTAGCTCTTACTATACCCTTTACTGATTCATTTATACGATCTAATGATATCTCTCCATTATTAACAGCATCTAATAAACCTAAATCTACTATAGGCTCTCCCTTAAGACGTTTACTAAATTGTATAGAATCTCTCATCTTACGTCTAAAACGTTCACCAAACATATAAAACACCTCTTACACTATTTTTTCTTTTAAATCTTGCACCATTTTAAAATACAAATTTTTACAACTTATATTATCATTTGCTTCAATATATTTAAGACAAGGTTTTAAATACATTAACCAAATATTCATATATATATCACTAGCATTTGGTAACTTATTAATGGTACTTACAATTTTAGGTGCTATATTATAATACTCTTTTATCAACTCTTTACCATCAGGTTGATTTTTCAGCCAATTATCACGGAAATGCCTAAACATAGTTAATTCATAGCAATCATCTGGTTTATTAAAACTATCACATACAGCTGTAGTAATAAAACAACCTTCTGATTCATTTTCTTTTTGAGATTCATTCAAATTTTTAAGAACATCTTTAGCTACTGTTTTAACTTCATCATTTCCCACAGATATAGCTTTATTTAAATAATCTCTAGCAAAAGATGGATTTTCTTCAACACCTACGCCAATGGCATAACATATACCAAAAATACATAAGGCATCTCCATTATTTTGATCAAGTTCTAAAGCTTTTTTTAATAAAGAAATTCCTTTTTTTTCATCTTTATCAAAGTCTGCATATTCCTCATTAAGACCTAAATATACACTAGCTAAACAACTAGCTGCTAAACTAGAATTATTAATTCGAATATTCCTTTCATAATATTCAATAGCTTTATAGTAATTATGTTCACTCAAAAATATATTAGCTAATTCATTTAAAGCTTCTTCTTCATTTTGTTCAGCAGCTACTAAATACCATTGTTTTGCTTTATTAATATTTTTAGGTAGAAATTTTTCAAAATAATATAAACGTCCTAACATTAAAGCAGAATTTCTTTCACCTTTAATAGCTGCTTTTTCATAATATTGAATAGCTTTATTTACATTAGCCGATTGATGACACTCTCCTGATAAATATATATATCCTAAGGAAGCCAAAGCTTTCCAGTAACCTTTATTAGCAGCTTTTTGATATAATTTCATAGCTTTATTGTAGTTTATCTTTTCGGAGTTCTCAGAACAATAATAATTTGCGACCTCATATATAATAAAAGGATCTTCAGATTTTTCTAATTTATCAATTTGAGATAATATGTTTTTATTTAAGATAGGAATATACTCTTCATTAATATTATAAAAACCTGAACCTATTAAATGTAAATCTGCTAATACATAACCCTCATCACTTAATTGAGCTAATATATTGAATGCCGATTCACCATCTTCTTTTATTTGATCATAGCCATATTCTAAAATCATTGCTGCTAAATAAGCCAATCTTGGACTATCAGCATTTTCAATATTGTTAATTCTATCAATAAACTCACTCATTTTATAATTAACAAATAATCTCTCTAATTTTTCAGCTAATTTATCATTTTTAATATCTTCTTCTTGTTGTACTTGAGCAAAATCTCCAAAAAAGTCTCCACCATCATTATCAATAATAATATCTTCTTTAGTATCATCTATAATATCCTTTTCAGTTATTGTAGATTCATTATTAAATTCCTGAAGAGAATATCCACATTCATGACAAAATTTGCCATTCTTTAATATTTTAGCTCCACAATTAGGACAAAATTTTAACATAACTTGTACCTCTCATTTTATTAATATTGTATTTGTTTTTGTGGTCTTCTAAATGCTGTCTTTGCTATTTCTGCAAATATTGGTCCACCATTCTCAGGTTTTCCTAAATCAGATATAGACATCTTAGCCCAATCTATAATACCTATATTTTTCCAATCACCATTATTAATACTTTCATAAATTTGATAAGCTTTTCCGCCTATTCCTTTTATTTGATAAATCACTTTATCAATACTGTCATCTTTTTGATTTATTAAATCTGCACCTAACTGATTTTGTTTTCTATCAAACCAAACTGTATCGTAATCTATAAGTAAACTATCTTCAGTTTTATTAGGTAAAGCATTTTTAGATTGTGCTTCTATTAATACATTAGGTGTATTAATTTTTATATTATCGCTTTTATCAATAAGTTTTTTAGCTACAAAAGCTGTAGCCGCAATACCAGCCACTATCGCTCCGCCTTTAACCAATGTTTCTGTACGTTCATTTTTTAATCGTTCTAACTCAATCTCTTTTTTATTACTTGAATCCCATGCTTCTACTGCTACTTGAGCAATAGTCCCAAGAATATCTAAACCTGAAAATCCCATTTATTATTCCTCCTAATAAAAGTTTATTTCTATTTATTTTTATACCATTTGACAATAAAAGCTATAACTAATCCTATTAAAGTACTTGTAAATGAATCTAAACCCAAAATAAATTTTGCAATTAACAGCGTTATTATTAATATACGCCAGTCTAAACGTTTCTTTTTTTCATTGTTTTTATCTTCATCTTTTGTATTTGAGTCTATCTCTTTATTATTAATAATTGTTTTTTCACTTTTATTTTCTACAGATTGTTTTTCATTAATTTCAGATTTTATATTATTTTTTTCATTAATAATTGAAACTGTTTCTTTTTCTACATTATTTGAAGAGATTTCTATTATATTTTCTTTTACTTCTTCTATTTTTTCTTTTACTTCTTCCTTGGTTTCTGGCAATGATAATGTTACATTTTTTTCCAATTCAGATATTTGTAAATTATTTTTTTTACAATAATCATAAATAGGAGATCCTTGTTCACAGATAATTACTATATTAGGATTATTAAAAATACTATTCCCTATATTTTTTACTGTTTTAGGAATAATAATTTCTTTTAAATTATCGCAACCAACAAAAGCCTCATCACCTATGGTTTCTAATCCAAATGGTAATCCATTTTTAAAAGAAGTTAGTTCTTTACAATTATAAAAGGCACGAGAAGCTATTTTTTTTATATTAGAATTTTCAGCAAAACAAATATTGCTTATATTAGCATTAAAAAAAGCTTCATCATCAATCAATCTAATTTCTTCACTAATATTGATTTTTTTTATATAAAAATCATTAAAATTTTTAAATGTATGCTTAGCTATTACTGTAAAATTTAATACTGTTAGACCTGTACATATTAGTAGTGCTGGATTTGGAGCTATATTCTTAGCATTCTCAATTTCTTTTTGTAATCTATTATAATCAAATATTAATGTTCTATCCCATAAATCAACTTCTTTAAAGTATCGTGTTAATTTGCTTGATGATTCTAATATTTTATTTGAATCATCTACATCATACTGTGTAGAAGTATCTCTTACCAAATTTGCATTTCCAGTTATCTTTTCTATAATACTTGGCATTATTATTTTACCAGCATATATGGAATCTATAGCATATTCGTCTAATCTATTTGGTAAATTTATTTCAGAAATATAAACATTTTTAAATGCTAATCGTTTAATTACTCTTAAAGATTCAGGAAATTTTATATTTCTCAAACTGCTACAATTGTAAAAAGCACCCATATCAATGCCATAAAAACCTTTTGGTAGAATTATATTTTTTAATTTACTACAATTAGCAAATGCAAAAGCAGAAATATATTTAAGTGAACTAGGAAATTTTACAGTTTCTAAATTCCTACAATTAGCAAATGCAAAACAATCAATCATTATAATTCCTTCATCTAATTCTATTTCAGTTATATCAGAATTAAAATATTTTGATTTAGGTATGACATATTTTGGGTCAGACTTTATAACTTTTTGTATTAAATCTTTTGTAAGAACATTTGCTATTTCATTTATTATACAACCTTTATGTATAAAATAATTATGTTCTATCTTATATAGATCATATAGATCATATAATTCATTAGTAAGCTTATCTTTTGGTAATTTTTTCACATCATATAATGAATTTTCATTTGGCAAATTTATTCTTATTTCATAATTTATATTTTTTATTATTTTAAAATCTTTAATAAATATATTAATATCATCTTTTATATATTCATCTATAATATGTTTAGAACCATATATTGCTTCTATAATAGCATCCTTTTTTTGAATATCATTACTATTTTTTATAGCTTTAAGAAAAGCTTTTTGTTTTAAATAGTGAATATCATTTTCTATATGAAAAAATTTTGCAATTATAGATAATAAATCGCCCCTATTTCCTAATTCATCTAAATAAATTCTATAAATTTCCATATTAAAAGGGTTTAAAATAAACGCTTGAGCTAAAGCTTCTTTTATTTTAGTTTTAGGTATAATATTATTATTTATATTATTAATTATAATATTACATTGTTCTTCTTGTGATTTATTACAATAATTATTTAAATTTAATGTAATATACAGTTCTTTTTTTATGGTTTGAATTGCTTGATTTAGACTCAATAATATACTTTCTAAAACAATAGGATTTTGATATAAATCTTTTTTATTTCTATTTTCATTTATATTCGTAGATATATTGCCTAAAAAATTAAAAATATCATGTGTAATTCCCGTTATTGTATTAATCGCACCTGCCTCAATCATTCCTTTAGTTGCTCCTGCTAAGCCAAAACCACCACCAATAATTCTTGTCCTATTTGCTTTACGTTGTTCTCTATAATTTCTTTCATTTTGGGCAACATTCATAATTTCTTGTCGTTTTTTTTGTATTATTAAAATAGACTCTTGCCAAATATTAAATGCACTATCTCGAGAATAAACTATTTTATTTGCTGATGAAAATCTTTTATATAGATCTCCTTTATAATTTAATAATCGTTCTTTATTCAAGTTATATATACCATACGTACTAGCTATTTTTAAACTTAAATTAATATAGTCCTCCAATAATTTTAAACCATAAGCATATCCTTTATTTAAAAATGTATCTATATCTTTACTATTCATATAGAAATTTTTCAATTTATTTAAAGATTGTTGTACCTGTTTAGAAAATTTATCATTAATAATAGTATAAGCTATAATATTTGGTTTAAATGTTACATAATAATCAGTAAATTTTAAAACATATCCTTTAGAATCTTTATTTCTAGAAATTAAATCCAAATAATCATTTGAAATTTTTAATTCTAATTCTAATATTGTTTTATAATATGAAAAATCTTCTTCATTAACGCCTAATTCATATAATTTATTTTCATATTTTATTAAAGTTTCTTCTAAAGTTTCTTTTGATATTTTCTTATACTCACCTAAATATTTAATTGTTGCATCAGGATCTTCTCTATTTTCTATTTTTATATTACTCATATAATCAGATAATCTTTTTTTATGATCAATTTGTATATTATAACTTATTTCAAAAATTTCATCTAATAAATCCATTATAAACAATTTCTCCTTAAGTTTTCTATAATCTATTAATATTATAATTTTTATCTAATACTTATAAAAATAACTCTTTTTATCTTAGTAAAATAATCTACACTAATAATAAATTATTATTGTAGATATTAAATAAATTAACCTAATCTTCGATTAATTACCCAACTATGAGGTTTATCTCCATTTTTTCTAGGACATTTGCCTGGCTGTGGTCTTCCCATACTTGGTGAACGAGTTTCTTTTTTTCCACAATAAGTACACATATATTCAATTCGTTTAAATGTTGAAGACATCTTTATTCACTCCTTATATTTTTCCATATATCTATTAAAAAAATTTTATAAAATAATAATATCATACTTATAAAAAAACACCATTCTCATTAAGATTAATATTGTAAATATATTTTAATAAAATATTACTAATATCATATTTTATTACCTAAATTTTTATATTCAACAATAAATAACTTCATTCCTCCCACAAATAATATTATTACACAATTAAAAAATTTATGTTCTCATTAATAGTTTAAGTCATTAAAATTTATTATTAAAAAGGCTAGAATACCTATTCATATTCTAGCCTTTAATTTATGCTGTCTTAATCATTTGCTTTTGACAATCCATACATAGAGGTTTATTGTATCTAGCCATAGAAAATTGCACTACTCTATCACTTGTTATTTCTTCACCACAATTAGCACAAACAGTTATGGATTTTTTAATAGCAGATATTTTCTTTACATTGTTAACTGCTTTAGAGCCTTTATTACCCATTGATGAGTTTTCATCTGTTTTAGTATCTGCTTCAGGATCATCACCTGTAGCAATACATAGACTCATCATATAAGCATATTTTATAGCCGCTGTCTGTGCTTTCATAACGGCTTTATCTCCTGCATCTTGACCACTACCTATGCCAAATAAATCAACACATTCTCCGCTTTCACTATCAATTAATTTAATTTGGACATTGACAGTTACTAGGTGTTCTGTATTTCCCTTTAGATTGGTAACATCAACCATTGATGCAATTTCTGGTATAACAACACTTGCAATCTTGTTCTTAGTTAAAGCAGTATTAACTTTTAAAAGCACATCTTCAGCTGTAGCATACTTGTATTGATGGTACGAGTTCAAACCATTTTTAGCAATATGACCACATTCAATCATTATATTAACCAATTTTTTAGCGATTTTTGTATTTTCCATAATAAACACTCCTCAATATTCATTTGCAAATAATACAGTTATAGTTTCGTAGTAATTTTTATCTGTAGCATCAGCTATAATATATATTTTGCCTTTTGAAGTCTTATAACTAGCTAAAATTCTATCGTTATAAGCTATAGCTTCATTATTAAATTTAATATCATCATCTGTTAAATCTCCCCAATCTTTAGAAATAAATCTTTCAATACACTTATTTATCTCTAATCTATATTTAGGATCTTCTTTAATATTTTGAGCAATTGTTCTTGTCTGATAAAAATTTGCTTTGAAAAATGGATTGTACATAATGCTTCACTCCTTTTAAAAATTAAAGCCAAAGGTTTAATACCTTTGGCTTAGTTACTTTATTTTTTGTTGTTGTTTAGAATCATACCTATAACTTGTAATATTAATAAAATGATTTCTTTATTCATGATAAAATTCTCCTTTATGCTATTTTTTCTAATTGTTTAAATTGCTTACCATATGGACAAAAACTGGCAACACTGCAATAATCTTTACATTTACGATCATTCCAACGCTCTTTGCTATTACAAATATAAGATGTTTTTCCTTTTGTTAAAGCTTCGTTTAATCTCTTTGCTTTAGCTTTCATATATCTTTTTATCCATACATCAGAAATTTTATTTATATGAATTATATATACAGGGCTTGTAATATTACGTTCACTAGCTACTCTTAAATTGAAATCTCTACAAAGAGCTTGAATTTCCATTCGATTTACTTTAAAACCTCTCTCTTCAAGCAATATACGATAATAATTTAGCTGAATAGCCCAATCTAAGATATATTTAACTCCATCAGTTCGCCATTCTTTTTTAGTTTTGGGTTGCCCTTTTTTAGAACCTGTTTTATAAACTTCTCCAGTCGGAACATCAATCTTATAATAGCCCAGTGCTTTCATCAGCTTATATGAAGAAGTAATTTTATAATCTCCAAGTGTATTATCTTCTTTATCAAGGATTTGACCAAATAAGTCAAACTTTCCACTGGTAATTTCATCATGTAATCTTTCTTCACTTAGCATATTACCTTCAGTGTAATTTTCATTTAAGGTATGAACAGCACTTCCATGAAGTGCATACATTTGATTTATTGGATCTACAGCATAATCTGTTGTTTTCTTTAAAAAGGTTTCCATTGTTCCTGCTAATAATTCTGTAACTGTTGCATTTTGTAGTTTCCTATTTAAAGAATTAGCAACTGCTCGTAATGTTGGTAAAAACATACATCTTTGATTATGAATACATTTTTTTAGACATTGATTGATATTTACTTCATGACCTGAAGGACAAATAAATCTTGTTGCTGGCATAATCAAACCTCCTGATACAAAAATAGCAGGTATAGCAAATGCTATACCTGCTGTAATTTGTTTATATTACTTAATTTTAATTTTTAAAGCTTCTACATCTTGAATACTTAATCCTGTTCCTTTAACAATAGTATCTACATCTACACCTAATTTTAAAAGATTAATTGCTGTATTGATATTAGCCTTTTTCATTCCTAAAGTAATACCTTCTTCTTTAAATGCATTCATATAGGAATAATAATCTCTTATCGCTTTTTCTCTCTGGTCATACGCTCTACGTTCTATTTTATCCTGTAGAAATGTATCTTCAAATTCTACTGCTTCTTTAATTGCTAGAGTTGTCATTGCTATTTCCTCAAAATTAAAGCCTTATTCTACTTTTATTTTGTTTACTTCTTCTATACTTAAATTAGTATATTTAGAAATAAGCTTTATATCTACTTTATCTTTTAGCATATTTTTTGCAGTTTGTATAGCTTGCTGATATAAACCCTGTTGCCAACCTTTTTGTAAGCCTTCTTGTAAACCTTCTTCTTTATATGAATTCATATAGGAATAATAATCTCTTATCGCTTTTTCTCTTTGTTCATACGCTCTACGTTCTATTTTATTTTGTAAAAATGTATATTCTACTGCTTCTTTAATTGCTGGAGTTGTCATTGCTATTTCCTCCAATTCTTCTTTATTATATTTTCCTGAAAAATAAGCAATCCATGCTTCAGATGCTCTTATTTTTCGCATATCTTTTATAGTAAATATAGATTTATTGATTTTTTAATTGTTATAAACACGTTTCAAATATTTATCAAACTGCGGAACAGTAAAGTCTACCTCTCCTCGTTTAGCTGCATAAATAAATCCTTTATGAATTAATTGAGCCCTAAGAGGAGATATTGCTTGTATTGATTCACCCATGATATTGGCAATTTCTTTTGTTGAACATGGTAATTTTTCACAAGCTACCATTGCTGTCATGAATTCTATTTCTCTTGCAGTAGCTCTATCATGTCTAACTTTAAAAAAGGCTTTATCCAAGCTTTGTTCAAACTTGTCATAAGCTTTATTGACTATTTTTATATCAATAATACTTTCTTCTTTTTTACATTCCCATACCCATTTACCATATTCTTGCAAAAAATATGGATATCCTTGAGTTATTTCTATGATTTTATTAACAGCTTCATCTGTATAATTTATTTGAAATCTTTTAGCTGGTTCAATAAGAGCAAGCTTAGCTTCTTCATTATTTAAAGAATCTATTTCTATAAAATCAAATAGCCTTTCAGCATAAGATTTTACATCTCCAGCAATTTTAGCTATTTTAGGCAATCCAGCTGAAAAGATAACGATAGGATAATTTTTTTGATTAGTTCTATGAATTGCTTCCATTAATGCTTCAAATTCATCATCTTTAATATACTGAACTTCATCAATAAATAATACAACACCTTTCTTTTGTTTTTGAGCAATCACACCTAAAGCCAAAAACAACTCTGTCATATCATTTGCTAGATTACCTGTATCTGATATGCCATTAGCTGAGTTTACTTCTATACTGATATCATCACAACCATATTTTATAGTAAAAGCTTTTAAGATACTTAACGCTTTTTTTATATGACTTTCTATATTCTTTAATAAACTTAATCTGTTGATTAATTTATAGATATGCAAAGCTATTTGATATTGAAAGCTTCTATCTCTTTCTGCTATTTCCATATATTCAGAAGGTAAATCCATTTCATCAGCTAGATTTTCTATATAATTTAATAAAACTGTTTTTCCCACACCTCTAAGACCATAATATACGACTGAACGTGCAGAATATCCATAATTTATAGCTTGTAATATATTTTGAGCTTCATTTATTGTATTATCTCTACCTGCTAAATAAGCTGGCGACATTCCAGCTCCAGGTCTATATGGATTAGGTAACATAATTCCACCACCTATAATAAATATATATTTATTATACCTTATACAAGCTTATATTTATATATATTTATATCAAAACGGATACATAGAACTGAATCTATGTATATTTAAATAAAAATCTTCATCATCATTTACTTTATAGACTTTAGTTATTTTCTTTTTAAGTCTTGCTATCGTATCTTTTGTAGATAGTTTTACTTTGGGAAACTTTTTCTTGATGAAATCTAAAACTTGATTAAAACTTTCAAAGTATTCCTCTATTTGCTCATCATTTATGAAAGCATCTATTTTATATTTAGGATAGAAATATACACCTTCTTCATCAGTATTAATAAAAATATTAAATCCTGATTCTTCAATCAGTGCATATAACTCTATCTCATTATTATAATGATCTTCAATAATTCTATAAAACACTTCTATATTACCTGTCCATGCTGTTTCAGTTTTTATATAAAAAAAGCTCACAGATTCATCATTAGTAACTTCATCATCACAGCCTACAAAACTATTTCTAAGGTCAGACATATTTCTTGATTCATATTCACTATAACCTAGACTTTCTAAAAAGCCACATATTGAATTTGTTTTGCTGTTGTTTATATAATCACTAATTTTTTGCCATAAATCATATATAGCTTTTTTATTCTCACTGAAAAATACTACTTGATTATCACTATAATTTGCCATGATATTTACTCCTCTACATCTATTTTTAAATCACCAAATAAGTTACTTTCATTTATATTTTGTATATTAGCTGAAGCTATAACATTTGCTAAAAATTCATTAAAAACTTTTGCTTGTGATAAATTTAGACTGAAATTTAAACTGCTATGGGTATCTTCTGTATCTAAATTTATATTCACAAGACCTAGCTTTTCATCATAATGAATATCTCCATTTAAGTTATCAAAACCCATACAAATCAAATAATTTGACATAGTCATCTCTCCTTAATCAAATTTTACATATCCTTCTTTTCTTAAGCTTATACTGCCTCTTTTGGCAATAATTACATGGTCTAAAAAATCAATGCCTAGCATTTCAGATAAATTCATTACTTTTTTAGTAAAACTTATATCTTCATTACTAGGCATTGAATCTCCTGATGGGTGATTGTGTGCAATTATTATTGCTGAAGCCATATTCTTTATAGCTACATTAAATATTTCTCTTGGATTGACTACAGACATATTTACTGTACCTCTACTTATACAGCGACTTAGAACAACATTATTTTTTGTATTTAAGACAGCAATCCATAATTCCTCAACTTGTTTATCTTGCAGAAACTCAAAGTAATTTATGGCATCATTTGTTGTCCTTATTAATGACAATTCTTTTGTTCTATAATCCTGCATACGTTTTAAGATTTCTCGTATTGATAAGATTTTGTTTAGTCTATTTTCAGTCATGCCTTTTATAGACTTTAATTCAGCCTTAGTAGTATTTAGCATTACATCATAAATGCTGTTATATTCTCTGAGCAAATTTTTAGCACTTTTAATTGGTACAAAATTACTTAGTAATTCTTCATCAGATAAATTTTGTAGGTTCATAGTAAATTCTCCTTATATAATAAAAACTCTAGTATTAAATACTAGAGTTTAAACATAATATTATTTTCTTAAAATATAACTACTATTTTTTCCTGCACCTATTTTTACAATTAAATTTTCTTTTTGCATTTTATTTAGTAATAAAATAGCTGTAGCTTGAGAAACATTTAATTCTTTCTCAATATCTTTTCGTATAATATTCTGCTTTTGTCGCAATAAAGATAATACTTTTTCTATGTTGGTATTTGAAGAACATTTTATATGATTTACGCTTCCATTAATTATAGCATTTTTATTAGGTAATATAATCTTAAAAGCATTGTCAGATACTTCTATTTTAGGTTTATAAATACAATCTGTATAAGAAGCTTGAATCTTCATTATACCTGTTCCATAAGCCTCAATAAGTTTTAAACGGTAAAATAAATTAGCTAAATTTTTATTACGTGCAATAGATATACCTAACATTATATCATCATAAGTAATTCCTTTTACCAATCCTCCAATAGATACAAATTCCATTCTATCGTTAAAAATATTGATTAATATACTACTACTAAAAGAATAATCTCTATGAACTACTGCATTTAATAATGCTTCTCTTATTGCTTCAATAGGATAATCTCTAATATCTATTCTATTCAAGCCTTTGAATTCTGCTTTTGTACTATTATATCTATCAATATAATTATAAGCTTCTTCTAATTGTTTAATCATTGAACCATTAAATTCATACCTATCTTTAAATATAGTTTTAATGTTACCTTCAAATACAGCAATTTTTATAGTATAAGGGCATTCATCAGATAATATTAAACCTAAATTAGTATAAGTATTATCTTCACCAATTAATCCTAAAGTCTTTTTATTATTTTCATTAAAGGATATTGCTTTATCCTTAAATATATTTTCTAGATAATTAAAGTGTAAATCTTGATTAATAGATCGAGCTATTTCAAAACATTCACCACTTGTCTCTTTTATCATTTTTAAAATAGCGGTTTCTGTTGCAGGTACAGATGAAGCTCCTTGCCTAACAAAAACACCTTCAGGACGAATACCTTTCTTAGCTAAATAATATGGTTTAGATGTTCCCGTTTGAACTATTATTTTTATAACATCTTTATTATTTATCTTTTCACAAATACAATCCATAAACATAGTAATATCTGGTTTTATTGCATCTCTCATAGTATTTGTTACACGCAATATAGTATCATCAACATTATCAATACCAACAATATCACCATTATCATCTATCCCTATATAAATGATGCCACCATTAGTATTAGCAAAAGCAATAACTGTCTTTTTTATTTCATCAACAAATATTCTTTTAAATTCAGTGCTTTTATCTTCTATCATGAAAAAATTCTCCTTTCTAATAATATTATAATAATTACTAATTATTATAATAAATAATAATTAGTATTACAATAAAAATAGTAGGCATAGCCATTAAGCTATGCCTAAATCTTGGTTTAAATCTCTTGGTAATAGCACTAAATTATTTTGTTTTATGGATTTTATACTATCTTCTAAAATTGTTCCACCAATTCTTTCAAGTTCTGTAGCACGATTATAATTATCTACATCTTGAGAAGCTCTTGTTACTGCATTAACTAAACCAAACTGACTGAAATCATTATCCATAATAAAATGTCTAAGTACAGAAGCTCTTTCTACTTTATTTAAGATATATTTATCGCCTAAAACTTCTACTGTTTCTACTGGATTATTTCCTGTAGAAATAGTTTTTGCCTGACGCATTTTATCTACTGTCAATAAAAACTTAGTTTCATCAACAGCTGCACTTACGATATCTTGTACTTTCATGAAATATGCTTTGTCATCAGCTTCTAATGTTTCATCAGAATATAGTTCATATGCATTATCTGTATCTTCTACATTTCTTCCTGTATGATATTTTTTATGAGCATAGTCTCTGCTAATCATGCCATTTTTACATACTAAACGATAAACAAGTGGCTCAACTTTTAAAGCTCCAAGACCAATCTCACTATTACTTACTACAAAACCAGCTTGTACAATATCTCCCTTTGTAATTTCTGCCTTCATTGATTTATTGATTACCTTTAAATACAGATGAGTTTCTGTGATATCACAGCTTGCTATAGTACAATTTTTCATTTGGGCAATAACTGGTAATATATGGTCTACAAGTTCAAGGTTATCTAATCTACGATAACGATTAGATAGAAAAGCTCGTAAGTTACCATCTAATGTACGAAGCATACGTTTTTCACTTTTTAATTTTAACCAACCATTGATATTAGCATCTAAAAGAATTGGAAAGTCTGTTCTCATTCTTTCATAATACTTAAACGGAATATTCAAGCGTTCTGCAATTTGGCGGTGAGCAATTTCTGTTACTTGATAATCTAAAAGGTCTGTTCCTGTATTTACAGTGATTATAGTTTTTCCTTTTTCTGTATTGGCTGTCAAACTTCTTGTATCTGCTATCAAATCCTTTCTCATTTCACGTTGACGCATAAGTTCTCCATAAAGACTTTCAATTGATTTTAAACCTTGTTTCATAATATATTCCTCCTAAAATTTGGCATAAAAATAAGCCCTAGCACATTTGTACTAGGGCTGGGTATAGGATAATTATCATTATTATAATATATAACTGAAATTTTTTATTTTATCATATCTTAATTAATATTATTGACAAAAATGGCATTATCTTTTATTTTATCTATATAAATCTATAACATAATATCTTGATTGAAAATTCTGATAATCTCAGTCGCAAAACTCTTATAACAAAATATTGCAAATTTTTGCATTGTAAAATTCATCAAAATAGGTTATAATATCTTTAATTGATTGAGTTTTAATGAAGGATATCATATATTTTTTCACTAATATTTATACACGACTTCATTTTTAAAACGCAAAAAATAGCCCAAAATGGCAAAAAAACGGCATCTCCGCCGCACCGCGTCATTACTGGGTTTGTGGCACTTTTTGAAGTGTCTAACATCACTCAATCGATCTAAATCCTACTCTCAACCGCAAAGTGCATTTTCAGCCCAATAACGACGCGGGTTCCAGAGCACAGGGTTTAAAACTAACCCCGTTTATAGGGGACGGAGACATGTCTTCAGCACCGTGAATATTTTTAATTTTATCTGAGTTTAAAACTAACCCCGTTTATAGGGGACGGAGACAAACGGAAGTTGCAGGGATCTGTATAATACCCTACAAGTTTAAAACTAACCCCGTTTATAGGGGACGGAGACAAACGGAAGTTGCAGGGATCTGTATAATACCCTACAAGTTTAAAACTAACCCCGTTTATAGGGGACGGAGACTCTGTTATATTTAAAGCAGAAGAGTAATTTCTAGAGCCAAGTTTAAAACTAACCCCGTTTATAGGGGACGGAGACTTTGTAACCTGACTTCTCTTCTTGACTACCGCTTTTCTCGTTTAAAACTAACCCCGTTTATAGGGGACGGAAAGAAAAAGCCGCTAATTAAATTAGCGGTTTTTTGTTATATTTGATAAAAAATAAAACCCTAGTTTTATTACTAGGGTTTTATATATCTATCAATATTTTATGCTATAAACGCATTTGAATTAATTTGTTGTATTATAGTTCTTATGCCTGCAAAAACAGATATATCAGGAAAAATATCAATTACACTGCCTTTATCTGTGAAAGGTGTTTCTTGTAGAACAGATAAATCTTTCATCATTCCATTTTGAACGATATATTCAATTATCTTATTTACAAAATAAATCTGTCTACTATCTAAATTAGTTTCATTTAGATATCTAGAAAAAGCTTGTTTAGCAGCATTCATATCTAAACCAACAATTTCTCTGACGAATTCTCCTAATGGCTTGTCTTTATATTCTTTTTTATAATCTTCTTGTGTACCAAGTTCATTCCAAAGAATTCTTTCTAAATCCTTTATATCATCAGTTGTTAAAGGCTGATTAGTTTTTATCTTAGAAATAACTTTTTCATTTTGATGCTGACGAATATAATATTCCGCTTTCTCTTTATAATTTTTTAAATCGTCATTTTCTAAGTCAGATTCATTCCATGTTTTTGATAAAATCTCATCATTAAAATCAGTTTCAAATATCATTTGTGATTTTGGTATATATTTCATTAGATTACGTAATCTTTCTCTAATATCTTCAAATTTATTAATACCAATATCATCATTCAAATAATCTGTATTTAAGATTTTATTTATGATATCTTTTTGCTCTATAATCTCTGGTATATTAGCTATTTTAGAAATGCTTTTTACTTTATCTTTCAAATCTTTATATCTTCTACCATCTTTTTTATTCATTAAATAAGCTAATTCTATACCATACATTAAAGCATCAAAACGTAAAGCAATAGCATTATCATCTTCAGGTTCAATCAAAGGAGCCAATTCTCTTTTTATATCTAAAGTATTTTCATAAGTAATTAATTTATAACTTTCAGGGTTAGAATACATTTCCACATATTTCAAATGTTGTTTTACAGCAAAATTACTTTTATCTAATTTTCTAACCTTATTGACCATACTTTCAACTAAAGAAGCTCTAAAAGCAATTAAATCATCTGTTTGATATGCTATATCCTGTAATTTAAAAGCTATATCAAATTCTAAAGAGAAAATACTTCCTTGTATGGATAATTGATTTTTTGTTGCTTTTCCCTTATTTAATCGGAAAAAGTCAAAGTTTCCACAGAAATCAAAGATATAAAATTTTTCTTTATCTTTACCATCTAATAAGTTTAGACAAAGTCTTGTACCACGTCCTATCATTTGCCAAAATTTAGCTTTACTCATTACTTTTTTGAAAAATACTAAATTTAATATTTCAGGGACATCAATACCTGTATCTAACATATCTACAGAAATGGCAATCTGTGGTAACTTATCAGGATCAGAAAATTCATCTATTGCACTTTGTGAATAATTTATATGATTATCTATTACTTTAGCATAGCCGATTAAATTAGGATATTCTTTTTCAAATACCTCTAATATCTTTTCAGCATGATTATGATTTCTAGCAAATATAATAGTTTTACCTATTTTACTACCATAATCAATTTTTAATCCATCATTCATCAAAGTTCGCAATACTTGTTTTATAGTATCTTCATTAAAGATCCATTTATTCAGCTCTGTAGCATTTATAATTGGTGGCATTTTACCGTCTTCATCAGAAAAAGTTTCTTCATATACACGTTTTTCATCTTCTGATAAATCTTCATAAGATATACCTTGTTGCATAAATTTTAAAGTTGTTTCTATAGATACATAATCTACAAGATAGCCATCTTTTACAGCTTGAGCCAAATCATATCCATATGTTGGAATACCATTTTCTAAATCAAATATTTCATAAGTATTTTTGTCAATCTCATCTTTTGGTGTTGCTGTTAAACCTACTAATGGAGCATCAAAATAGTTGAATATCTCTTTATATTTGTTGTAGATTGAACGGTGTGCTTCATCACAGATAACTAAATCAAAATGACCAATAGTAAATAATTTTGATCCTTCATCATTAGAAACACTATCTATACAGTTCATCATTGTTTTATAAGTTGAGAATACACCGTGAGCCCCATAATTATTTTTTTCTTCACAAAGATTAGTAAGTGCTAATGATGGTAATAAATTGGTAAAACTTCTTTTTGCTTGTGTTACTAAAGCATTTCTATCCGCCAAAAATAGTATATTTCTAACCCACCCTTTTTGTAATAATATCTTACATAAAGCAATAACTGTACGGGTTTTACCTGAACCTGTAGCCATTACTAATAGAGCTTTTCTACGATTTTTTTTACTAGATTGAAATAATAAAAGAGTAATATAACATAATAATAAATAAATTCATATAATGAAAGAAGGTTT
Source organism: uncultured Bacilli bacterium (assembly GCA_944359065.1). GTDB lineage: Bacteria > Bacillota_I > Bacilli_A > RF39 > UBA660 > Faecisoma. Next base: position 4,660 of record CALVSP010000015.1, on the reverse strand, counting down.
ATTATGATTATCAATAAAACAACTTTAACAATCCAAGATGCTCAATATTTATTAGGAAGCAGTGCATATAGCATTTATAAGCTTATTCATGAAGGTAAATTATATGCTTATAAAGATGATGGCGGTAAGATGTGGAAAATACCAGAACAAGCTATCTTAGATTATTTAAACTCTTTAAAAGTTATCTATCCACAAAGATAGTTATTTAACTTTATTGATGATTATTTATCATTTTTAATATACATATAATTGAATACCATTGCTTGGCATACATATTATTAAATAAATTGAGAAATGAGATGATAATAATGTATAATGATAGTTCAAGTTTAGTAACAATAGATGAGCTTTGCGAAATACTAATGATAGGAAAAAATACCGCTTACAATCTTTTAAAAAGTGGAGCAATCAAAAGCTTTAAAATTAATCGTATATGGAAGATACCACGTTCTAGTATTGATGACTACATTACAAATAAAATAAAACAAAAATAAGAAGGTATGGCACTTCTGCCATACCTTCTTATTTTTATCTTCCGTTAAAACTTCTCTTATCAGGAGTTAATTTGGGTACTTTTTTTTTCCAACTTTATATCGTCTACTAATTTAATATTTTATTTTATAATTGAATCATAAATTTTTAAAAGGAGGTTTTAATTTGGTTTGGGAAAAATTAAAACAAATTAAAAGCAGCACGATACCTATTGATGAGGCATCAAATGAGGAGGTGAGCCAAAATATGAAAGACCTTTTAAAACTACGTCAATGTAGTAACCCATTGAATCCCACTAAAATACATTTCAAAAATGTACAGCATGTTCAAGAAGCTTCTATATGTTCACCTGGTTATAATGATTATACCATAAATATGAACGAAAGAAAACCTGAAAATATCAACATCAACTCAAATTGTCTAAATTCTCCATGTTTTAGTGGTTTTTATTGGAATGAACAAAATTCCACTTTATATTTTATTGATACTAATTCAGATGATAAAGAAAAAGTTGTAGCTAACTTTAAATGCGAACTAAATCAACGCATAATCGAAATTGAACTCAATGGTACAGAAAAGTATTTTGCAAATATTACTATTTTTTATCGACAAAAAGAGCATCCAATTACAGTTGATATAACCAAAGAATTCATGAGTGAAATCCGTTTATTTCCTGAATTTTATATCAAAGATAATAATAAGTTCAAAGAGTATTTATCAACTTTATATGGAGATTATGCTAAAGATACTTTCATTCAATACAATTTCTCTGGCTGGTATGATATACATTTAAAAAATAATATAACACAACCTTCAGTCTCGTTATATTTAAATGATTCCATGTCAAATGTAAAAGCTAAAATTGCTCTACTAAAAGATACAGATTGCATGGATTCTTGTTGTAGTTTCTTAGCCTTGTTTTTTAAAACATCTACAAACCACTCGCACTTGTTGATGATACTTCTATATTCGCTTAATAGTTATTTCGCTTATTTTTATGAAATGAAGTCTATTGATGGACTTCGTTCTTTATTATATATTTCAGCACCAACAGGTACTGGAAAAACATCATTAATAAAGATTCTCGCTAAAGCTTTATACGTCAATCCAGAAGACAGCATTTTACGCTTTGATGATACTATTGCTTCTTTAGAAGAAGGTTTATTTAATCGACGCGACGTTTTAACCCTTATTGATGATTTTTATGCCCAAGGAAATAAATTCGATGATCAAGCATTTAAAACCAAAGCATCTATGATAACTAGAATTATCGGTGATGGTCGCATAAAAGGCAAGATGGGGGCAGATAGAAAATTATTACCGGATAGGAAATATCGAGGTGGCATAATAGCAACAGGAGAATTTATTGATTTAAATACCCATTCATCTTATTTGCGTTGTTGGCATCTTAATTTTGAGGCAAATAGCATTAAATTAGATCATAATCTATCCCAATTACAACAATCACCGCAACTAGCTCAAAGTTTCTTTTCATCGTGGATATACTGGCTAGAAAAAAATCAAAACACAATTGTACAAGAGCTTTATTATATTCATTCAAAATTTTTGAATGAATGCCTATATAAATTTAAAGAACCTTATCCACGTTTTTGTAGCAATGTTGCTGCATTCCTTTCAATAAATCATTTCTTTGCAAAATTCTGCTCTGATTTTAAACTCACTTATAACGAAGAAGAAAATCACCGTCTAATTATAAATGAAGCTTTTGAACAGTTAGAAATGCTACATGAATATTCTCCGACAGAAATTTTTATTAAAGCAATAAAAGATGCCCTCGATAATGATTATTTAAATATTGCCACCAATGAAGAAAACTTTATAAAAAGAAGTTATGACGGTTTTACTGATGAGCAATATTTAATAATTATTTCATCAAAATTGGAAGATATTATTGAAAGATATATTTCCAAACGCTCTTATGGATTGAAAATCAACTTGGCTTTAAAAACTGAGTTAGTTCAAAAAAATATTTTAGTTTCTACGTCAAATGATTTCACTTCAAAATACACAAAAAACAGACAAGTAAGTCCTAAACGTCCACGTGTTTATAAATTTAGAAAAGAGGTTTTTTGTTATGAATTATGATCAAAATTTAGTTAATACTACCATTGAAGAAAGTCCTTCCAATTCTGAAGTTGAAACTACTGCCTTTTTAGTGCTTACCGATAATCATATAGGGGTAACAAACGCCCTTGAAGATATTGCAGCATATATTAAAGAAAATTTAAAAGATGGCGAAGGTATGTTTATAAAAAAAGGATATAAGGATGAAATGCTTGCCTTAGAACAAAAAATTCTCACCATGGATAATTTAATATATGCCTCAAATAATACATTATTAGTACCACATAAGCAAAAAGATTTCAACTTAGTAAAACGTAACTCGTCTTCTAAAACGCCCCTTACCGTTGTTGATATCATTAAGCCATATAAATAAAAATTATTGTAAATATATAAAATTATAATTATATACTATTTTTATGATTAAATCATCCTAGGAGGTATCTTTATGGAAAGTGCAACATTTTCTGTACCTGAGTTAGCAACTTATTTAGGAATTGGTAGAAATAAAGCTTATGAATTGGTAAATAATAATGTCTTGCCAAGTCTACGTCTTGGCAAGTTAATCAAAATTCCTAAAAAAGCTGTAGATGAATGGCTGATGCAAGAATGTAAAACTAATTTAAAATCCTAAATCCATATTATAAAAAAATAAGGAATGTGAGTCTATTCACATTCCTTATACTATGAAAGGGGAGTTTTTATGCAGGGTTCAATAAAAGAACGTATAAGAAAAAATGCTCGTGATGCCCAAGGTAAATTACGTGCAACATTGAAGGTTTATGATGTTTATTACCGTTACATGGACACTTTAACTGGTAAGAAAAAACAGGCTATTAAACGAGGGTTTTTAAGAAAATGTGATGCTGAAGCTTATTTACTCGATATTAACAAAAAGCAATCAGAAGGATTATATATTTCCACAACGGATATAACCCTAAAAAAATATTTAGAAGAATGGTTATCTAGTTATGTAAAAATAAACGTCAGAACAAGTACCTATATAGGATATGAACGTATCATTCGTAACCACTTAATTCCTTATATTGGTAGTATTAAATTAAAAGCTCTTACTGCTACAAAAATAGATGAACTTTATGCTCATTTACTACAAAATGGTCGAGCTGATGGAACAGGTGGTCTTTCAAAAAAATCAGTCCAATATACTCATCGTGTTTTAAATGAAGCATTAGAACATGCGGTAAAAAAACAACTATTATATTTTAATCCTATAAAGTCAATAACAAATGTACCTAAACCCGAAAAATTTCAGGCAACCATATATAATACAAATGAGCTACTAGAACTCTTAAAAGTAGCTAAAGATTCACCTTATGAATTACCTATAGCATTAGCTGGTATTTGTGGTTTACGCAGAGGTGAATGTTTAGGCTTAAAAGAAGATGATATTAATTTTGATAATAAACAGATAAGTATCTCTCGTCAATTAATCCTCATCAACAAACAAGTTATTGAAAGTATTCCAAAAAGTAATGATAGTAATCGCATAATCTTTGCTCCTGAAGAAGTACTAGAATTAATCAAAAAACGAATAGACATTAATCGTCATCATAAAGAAATGCTTGGAAATGAATATAAAGATCATGGCTATATTATCTGCAATGATGATGGTTCACCTATTAGACCTGACTATTTAACAAAAAACTTTAGTAACTTTATCAAAAGCAAAGGATTAAAAAAAATACGTTTTCATGATCTTAGACATACTTGTGCTTCTTTAATGTTGAAATCTGGAGTAGCTATGAAAACTGCCTCTGAAATTTTAGGTCATAGTTCTATTTCTATTACAGCAGATTTGTACACACATGTTTTACAAGATACTAAACAAATTGCTGCTAATCAAATTAGTAATTTATTGTTTGGCAAAAAAGACAATATTGATAATAAAAAATAAGTTGTTATCAAAATGTTATCAAAATAGTATTTTCATCTTGTTTTGGACAGCAAAAAAGGCTTTACGGAAAACCCGTAAAGCCTTGAATTTACTGGTGGTGCCGAAGGCCGGACTCGAACCGGCACGTAGGGGACTACGCTTGATTTTGAGTCAAGTGCGTCTGCCAATTCC